>WLWR01000073.1 GCA_012103495.1 Legionellales bacterium | reverse complement strand
GTAATATCATAAAATACCAATTCATCGACTCCTTGCTGCACATAACGTTGAGCCAAGGTTAAAATATCACCGACGATTTGATGGTCACGAAATTGAACACCTTTGACGACTTGTCCGTGCTTTACATCCAAACAAGCAATAATACGTTTAGCCAGCATTTTGCACCGTGGTCAACGCCTGGGCTAAAGTAAATTGTTTTTCATACAAAGCTTTACCCACAATAGCACTGGCAACTCCCAATTCTTGCAACGCTTGAATGTGACTGAGTTTGCCAACCCCACCAGAGGCTTGAAATTGCAATTGTGGATAATGTTGTTGACACTGTGCATACAACTGCAAGTTAGGGCCTCGTAAAGTACCATCCATTTCAATGTCCGTACATAAAATATGTTGCAAACCACAATCTTCATACTGTTTTAATAACCGCCATAAACTGGTGGTGGTTTGTTGTTGCCAACCTTGAGTGACAATATAAGGAATATTTTCTTCATTGCATTGCACATCCAATGCCAACACAATGCTTTGGGCACCCAACTCAACGATCCATTGTTTGACCGTTTCTGGTTCAAATGCCGCCAAACTACCAATCACCACCCGCTGAACCCCACCGTCCAACAATTTTTTAACTATTTCAAAGGTACGAAGGCCTCCCCCTACTTGTACTTGCAAAGATGTTTGCCGCACAATATCTAAAATCAATTCGACTTGTAGGGCTTCACCATCTTGTGCACCATCCAAATCCACCAAGTGCAACCACTGTATGCCCTCCTTTGTGTATTCCTTAGCTACTGAAACCGGATCGTTACTATAAACAGTCGTTTGGTCAAAATCACCTTGATATAATCTGACGCATTGACCGGATTGAATATCAATAGCTGGAATAATTTGCATGGCAACGCCCTCATGATTGGTCGGTTATAAAATTTGCCAATAGCTTACCACCAATTTCTGATGAACGCTCAGGGTGGAACTGCATGGCGTAGAAATTATCACGCTGTATCATACTGCTAAATGGAACACCGTAGTCGGTGATAGCTAAAGTATAGTCATTTATAGGTGCGTAAAAACTATGAACAAAATAAACATATGCACTGTTTGCAATCCCGCACCATAAAGGATGGGCTTGATCGCACTGTGTTAATTGATTCCATCCCATGTGCGGCACAGGATATTCAATTCGCCGCTCATTCAAATCATTCGCTAACGATCGCACCTTTCCTGGAATAATTCCTAAACCAAGCGTGTCACCTTCCGCACTATAGTCATAAAGCAATTGCATGCCTAAACAAATACCCAATACCGGTTGAGTCAACTGCTGGATCACGGAAATCAATTGCAACTTAGCCAACCGCTGCATCGCCATTTGTGCACTACCGACTCCTGGTAAAATCACATGACTGGCTTGACGAATTGTTTGTGGATCTTCGGTTAATTGATAATCACAAGCCAACCGCTGCAAAGCGTTGGCCACCGATCCAATATTACTGCCGCAACCGGTGATCACTGCAATCATAAAACCCCCTTGGTGGTAGGTAACTCATGACCTTGACGAGTGATAGCTTGTCTCAAAGTGCGGCCTAAACTTTTAAAGCATGCTTCAATCATGTGGTGATCGTTCTCACCTCGTATTTCGATATGAATGGCTGCTTTTAACGTTTCGCTTAGTGATTTAAAAAAATGTGGAATTAATTCAGTTGGTAATCCACCGACATTTTCTCGTCTTAAATCTCCAATGAATACAGCATAAGGGCGACCACTCAAATCCATGCTTATGGTGGCTTGTGCTTCATCCATAGGTAAAACAAAACCATAACGTGCGATACCTAACTTATCTCCCAAAGCTTGCCGCAACGCTTGCCCCAATGCCAGTGCCACATCTTCTACTGTATGATGTTCGTCTACATGCAAATCACCGATAACTTTGATGGTTAATTGCATCGCACTGTGCTTCGCCAATTGCTCTAACATGTGATCAAAAAAACCAATACCAGTTTCTATGTTACTATCGCCGGTTTGATCTAAATTTACTTGAATATATATTTGGGTTTCACCTGTGTTTCGCTCAACCACTGAACTGCGTGGTTGGGTCAACAAAGTTTGTACGATATGCAACCAAGTTGGAAACAATGAACTCCCCAATTGTAAACCACGAAGTCCCATATTTTCAGCCAATTGCAAATCGGTAAGACGATCACCAATCACATAGGAATGTTGTCGATCAAATTTACGCTCTCTTAAATAATCCAACACCAAACCCACCGCAGGTTTACGACATTGACAATAGTCATTTGGAAAATGTGGACAAATCCGCACTTGATCGAATGAAATGCCTTGTGAGGAAAACAATTGCAATATGAATCCATGCGACAAATCAAATTGCTCGGTTGGAAAACTGGATGTACCCAATCCATCTTGATTAGAAACCATCACCAATTGAAACCCGGCTTGTTGCAATTGCAGTAATGCTGGAATCACATGCGACATCAAAGTCACTTTGCTTAGGCAATCGACTTGATAATCTTCCGGCTCTTCAATTAATGTACCATCGCGATCAATAAATAATATTTTATTCATCCTGCCATCTACCATAATCTATAAGCACCTGTAATAAAGTTTGGTTTTCCATTTCCGTACCAATTGATATACGTAAACAGTCAGTTAATCCAGGAAAACTGCTAACATCCCGCAATATCACTCCGTGTTGTTGACATGCATCATAGATATTTCCAGCTTGTCTCCATCGTACCAATAAGAAATTGGCAAAACTAGGATATACGGTTTGAATCATCGATAAGGTGGTCAATTGACTGGCCAATTGTTCACGTGCATGTTTGATTTGATTCACTTGTTGTTGCATCGCTGTCAACCGTTTCGGTTGCAAAGCTTGCACAATATGCGGTTCAATCAAACTAGATAGAGGATAAGGAGCTAGCAATTTACTTAACCAATCAATTAATGCCGGCTGCGCTAACACCACACCACAACGCAATCCCGCCAATCCAAATGCTTTGGATAAAGTGCGCAGCACTATAATATTTGGACATTGTTCAATCAATGTTACAGCACTGTCGGTTTCACAAAATTCGATATACGCTTCATCTACCAATACGATGCATTGATCGGTGCAACGTTTTGCCAAAGCTTTAATGGTTATCAAAGGTATGCAATGCCCCGTTGGATTGTTGGGAGAACACAATACAATCACCTTGGTATTGGGTTGAATATTCTGTACCACCCTATCAACATCCACAGTAAATCCATCATCCGGGCTCAATTGATATGTATCCACAGTAGCTGCTTGCAAAGTTGCATAAAATGCATACATACTGAAAGTTGGTTGTAAAATTAACACGCGATCTTGATATGCCTGACAACTCAATCGAATGATTAAATCAATACCTTCATCACTGCCACGCGTGATCAATAAATGTTGTGGGGAAATATCATAATAGTTGGCTAAACACTGTTTGGCTTGTTCAGGCTGTCCAGTAGGATATCGATTTAATTGAGCTTGACTGACATCCCACGGTAACTCATTGGCATTAAGCCAAACCGTTCCTTGTTTAGCTTGTCTTCTGGCACTCGCATAATGAGTAAAATCTTGTAAATCTTTTCTTATCAATGCAGTGACTTTCATGATGTTTGTTCCGCTTGCGCCAATCGTAAATTGACTGCCAATTGATGCGCATCCAATCCTTCCAAAGCAGCCAACTGACTAGCGGTCTCCCCGATTCCCAGCAATCCAGCTTGAGTGATTTTTTGAATGTGAAGAGCAGTTTGAAAATCAGACAAACCCAAGCCACTAAGTCGATCAGCGTATCCTTCTGTGGGCAGCACATGATTCGAACCGGTTGTGTAATCACCCAGCGTTTCGGCTGCCCAAGGCCCGACAAACACACTGCCAGCACAGGTAATATGTGATACCCATGCATCAGCGTCTTTAATATTTAAAATTAAATGTTCTGGTGCATATTGATTACTGAGGGTGATCGCCTGTTCTAATGAATCCACTCTCAAAAGGCGTGCGTGATTGAGTGATTGCTGCAAAATGGTTTGGCGTGATAGTTGAGTCAGTTGTTCAGTTAAATATTGCCGAACTTGCTCACCAAGACGTTGACTGGTCGTAATGAGTATCACTTGTGAATCGGGACCATGTTCGGCTTGCGCCAATAAATCTGCTGCCACAAATGCTGGATTAGCATCCTCATCAGCAATCACCAACACTTCGGAAGGGCCAGCCGGTAAATCTAAACAAGCCCCTTGCGCATCTTGGCTAACCAACAATTTTGCTTGCGTCACCCACCCATTACCAGGACCAAAAATTTTGGAAACTTTAGGAATCGTTTGTGTTCCATACGCCATGGCGGCAATGGCTTGTGCGCCACCAACTTGGTAAATTGTGTGAATCTGACATAGTTTTGCTGCAAATAAAATATGTGGATCCACGCTGCCTTGAGCATTGGGAGGCGTACACAGCACCCGCAACCGACAACCGGCTAACGCTGCTGGAATGCCTAACATTAATACCGTAGAAACCAGCGGCGCCGAGCCACCAGGAACATACAATCCAACCCGTTCAATCGGACGCATATGCTTTTCACAAGTTACACCTGGATAAGTAGTCACTTGCAGCGGCTTACTGCGTTGCGCTGCATGCCAATCGTAAATACGCTGATAAGCAAACCTAATAGCTTTCTGCGCCGTACTTGAAACATGTTGTGAGGCTTCTTGCCACTGCTTTTCGCTCACTGTAAGTTCGGTTAGTTGAACTTGATCAAATTGTTGGGTGAAGTCAAACAAGGCTGTGTCTTGATCCATGCGTACGCGATCAATGATTGTCTGGGTCTGTTCACGCATAGATTGTTGCCAAGCTGGTGTTTGTGACGGTCGCTGCAACAGGGTTTGTTGAGTCTTTGTGTCTAATTTAGACCAAAAATAAATCGTGAACATCAAACTTCTCAATTCAACATTTTTTCAATTGGTAACACCAAAATTGAACTGGCACCTGCATCTTTTAATCGTTCCAGTGTTTGCCAAAAAACACCTTCAGCAGTCACCACATGCACCACCATTTTGTCATCGCAACCTTCCAAAGGTAATATCGTTGGGCTTTCACTGCCAGGTAATAATTCAACAATACGATTTAACGTTTGTTTGGGGGCATGAAACAAAATATATTTACTCTCCTGTGCCCGTAGCACCCCATCCATACGGCACAATAATAATTCTATTAATTGTTTTTTTTCAGTTTGCTCAATAGGCATTACTTGCAATAGCACAGCTTGTGAGTGCATGATGGGACACAGTTCAACTAAATTATTTTCTTCCAATGTGCGTCCCGTGGAAACCAAATCACAGATCGCATCAGCCATTCCCAATCTAGGGGCAATTTCCACCGAACCAGATAAAGATAAAATTTCAGCATGGATATTTTTCTCTGTTAAAAACTGACTTAATAAATTCGGATAACTGGTAGCAATACGCCCTTGGTTCAACTGATTTAAAGGATTTTCTTGCAGTGACTTGGGTCCAGCAATGGCCAAGTAACATCGCCCAAACCCCAATGATTTCACAACTTCAAATGTCGGTACTGTTTTTTGCATCATTGGACTGGCTTGATATTCCAGCAATACATTTTGGCCAACAATACCTAGTTCACAAATTTTATCTTGGATTAAGGTTGGAATGTCATCATCACGAACCAACAAAATATCAATGGGGAGATTTTCACTGTGGTAAAATAATCCGTTACGACTGAGCTTTATTTTTACTCCACATTTTTTCAATAATTCCATTGAATCGGTATGCAGTCGGCCTTTTTTTTGAATGGCAATGCGTAAACGTTGTTCAATCATGATGCACGACCCTTTTTTATACGCTTTAATATTTTCAAATAAGCACCAGAACCATATCGAAGACAGCGAGCAACTCGCCCGACCGTGGTCACACTCACCCCCGTTTCCTCACTGATCTGACGGTATGGCATGCCTTGAACAATAGGCACAACCACTTGCCAACGATCGCTCATGGCTTGCAACTCAGCAGGGGTACACAGGTCATGTAAGAAATCCATCGTCTCGGTTGTGTTTTTCAAACTGGCAATGGCTTGATACAGTGATAATTTAATAGTGGATTTGTTTAATTGCTTCATAAGATGTTGTTATGTGATAACGTAATAGCACGATATTGTACTATCTTAAAAACAACTGTCAAGCAATTAATTTGAACCGCTTACAAAGGTATGGTATCCCACCTGAAGGTTAAAATTCACATTCCCCAGTACGATGGCTATACCCATTCCACTTGAAGATGCGAACAAGACTCGCTGTTGGCCTGTTATTTCAGTTGATATTTTAAGCGTGCAGTGGAATGGGTATATTCACCACAATTCAGCGAAAAGCCATCTTTGGTGAATAATTACAAAATGTCTTTATGCCCTTGCTGGTCAATTCCCAATAACTTGCAAACAAATTTTTGCGTTACCACGCCTTGTTCACGTGTTTTAAAAAACATCGCCTCCAGGAATGATGGTATAAATCAATTCGAATGATCAATTGCGTCATTAAGTGATTATTTAATCCCGAATTAAAAATTATTTTTTCTCAGCTAATTTTTTCTTAAGTTAAATACAGTATTCTTACCGTCGAAATTCAAAAAACACCTTTTTTGTGAAATCAAGCAAATTGTGAGGGACGGTCTTCTTCACGGAATAGAGACTCCAAAAATAATAAAATTGTTCCTTTTTTTTACCAAATGAAAGCGAGTGAGGAGTGAGTTTCCTTGGCTAAATCAAAATCGATGGCACGATTGAGATGATGCAGTAAGAAGGAATCATGAGACAATTTTATTATTTTTGGAGTCTTTATTATGAGTGAGCGATTTTTTAAGGGTCCTGAATTAACTGGCAAGTTTTTATTTGATGAAACCTCTGGTACACAAATTATTAAGTCTAAAAATTATCCTTCCCTTTTAACCAATCCAATTCCAACTGAAAGTCATGGGGTTTTACTACATGAATCAAAAGAAGAAAGACAGAATCGAAGTTGCAGATCTACTCATGCAATAGAGATAACAATAGAAGAAGATACTTACAGACAAGTTAGGAAGCTGAAACAGGTCTATACTATATCATTTTCCGAGTATAAAGATTATATTTCAACTCATGTGTTATCAATCAAGGGTGCTATTTCTGAATTTAACAAGTTAATAAATTCAATTGGAGAAAACACTTTTGAGAGTGTCATTAAGTCAAGAGAGGAGTCATTGCATACTCATGAGAGTCTTTTAAGAAAATTGATGCTAGAAGCAGAAAAATCCTTGCACCCTCTTGATAGAGAAAATCCTCTGGTTAAATCACCTTGTATTAAATATTTACTGATATTTTCATTGATTGCTGATGTAACAATATATACTGTGGGGGAACAAAGAACTTCGATGCAACCATCTGTGTGACGTAAATTCGTTATACTGGCCCTTAATTGGGGTTTTCCGAGTTTTCTAATCTTCACTTAAACATAATGGAAATCGGGGGGACAGTATACTGTCCCCCCGATTCTGAAAATCTTATTCGATGGCAAATTGCCTAACTTCGTCTATGCTGGTGATTAGATTTGGTGAATAGTTACCGGATACCATATCCCATGACACCATGCCCAACTCATCACCACCCCTAGTCGACTCAAGCATCATGGCAACAGTACTCATGCTTTGCCAATCAACCTGTCTTAATATTTGACTAAGACTATTTCTAAACATAACTATCATATGTTTCTTCTTAAATAGATACGCCACTGTAAACCAGTTTTATTGAATAAGAAAAGAGTCATCGACTTCATCAGTTATTCTGATGATCATCGGTTGCAAATTAAAACTGTCTATACCCATTCCACTTGAAGCTGCG
>WLWR01000072.1 GCA_012103495.1 Legionellales bacterium | reverse complement strand
ATTACTTACGTGGATTCGTCCGCTTTGGCAAAGTTTTTATTCGCCTACTTTATATCGACAAGCGGCGCAACAATGGTCAGGGATAGCTTTGACCTATATCTTGTTGTTAGCGGTGGTGATAGGGGTGCCCAGTTATTGGTTTGTAGCTGGGGAAATCAACCGGTTGTATGCCAAATTTATCGTGCCGTCAGTGGCTCAATTTCCAACGGTTACGATTGAACAAGGGCAAGTACACATTGATCGTCCCTTGCCTTATGCAATTAAATTACCAGGGCAAAAGCAACCGTATTTGTTATTTTTGGAAGATGATCAATTGGCCGAAGATGAGCGTTTGCCAGCGAACATCGTGGTCACCAAGCGAGTGATTTATAGCCGGCATACTCCCAATCAATCCCCGATTGTTTATCCTTTACCCGAGGATATGCAACGTCTAGTGACGCGACAACAAATGGAATCCATTCTAGCAACCATTAAAAAAGTAGTGCTGTATACCATGCTATTAATGATAATTACGGCGGTGTTTATTTTCATAGGGTTGCTCGTCGGCTTTAACTCAGTGATTGCCACAGTGGTGATAAAACTGATGGGCATTCAATTGACTTACTGGCAATTGGTGCGCTTGGCGGTAGTTGGATTGATCCCACCGATGTTCACCGGTGTGGTTTTGGAAATGTTGCAAAGGGCCTTTAATTTATTCCACTATGACTTACTTCTGGTGATGGTCATGGCGGTTGCTTACTATTTGTTTGCTATTTATTGTAATAAGCAAATAAACACTGTGGTATCCGCCGATTAAGTGAGTCAATCATCAGCCGATGATTCCAGCGCGATTTCAGGCATGGTGATGTTCAATTCCAAGATAGCATTGTCACCAATGTGTTCTAATTGAACATTGACTTGATCCTGATCAATGGCAATGTATTTAGCAATTACTTCCACAATGTCTTGTTGCAAGCGGGGGAGGAAATCAGGTTGTTGGCGCGCGCTGCGCTCATGCGAAATAATGATTTGCAACCGCTCTTTGGCGATGTTGGCGGATGGCTTTTGCTTGCGGAAATAATTTAAGATACTCATGCCAATTGTTCCTCTTTACTGCGATCAAACAAACGGCGAAACAGACCTTTCTTTTTTTCGCCAATAAATCGATGCGGTTTGTCTTTACCCAGCAATCGTTCCACAGCGTCAGAGTAAGCTTGACCTGCATCGCTGGTTTCATCAAAGATGACCGGTGTTCCAGTGTTGGAAGCACGTAGTACCGCTTTTGATTCTGGAATGACCCCCAATAAAGGCACGGCTAAAATTTCTTGCACATCTTGTACCGACAACATTTCCCCAGTGGCCACACGTTCTAATGAGTAGCGTGTCAGCAACAAATGCTCGCTGATCGGCGTCTCGCCTTGCTCTGCCCGTCGGGTTTTGCTGGCTAAAATGCCTAAAATCCGATCAGAATCACGCACCGAAGATACTTCTGGGTTGGTGACCACAATCGCTCTATCGGCATAGTACATAGCCATCAGTGCTCCGGTTTCAATACCGGCGGGAGAGTCGCAAATAATATAAGAAAATTGCTGCTTTAATTCTTCCAGTACTCGTCCAACACCGTCTAAAGTCAGAGCTTCTTTATCACGGGTTTGCGAGGCAGGTAGAATAAATAAATTGGGTTCGCGCTTGTCTTTGATCAAAGTTTGTGACAGGGCGGCTTCTCCATGAATAATATTGACAAAATCATAGACGACGCGGCGCTCACAACCCATCACAATATCCAGATTGCGCAAGCCAACGTCAAAATCGATCACCACGGTTTTGTGACCTTGTTTGGCTAAGCCGGCGGCAATGGCCGCGCTGGTGGTGGTCTTGCCGACACCACCTTTACCTGATGTGACAACAATGATTTCACTCACAGTGGGAAGCCCTCTTTATTCTTAACTAAAACAGATGGGCTGCATTGTACCTAGTTTGTACAGTCAAAGGAAGCATTGACAATCGATTTTTGGCATTCAACGGCGACGTTCCAAATAGCGTTGATGGAAGGCTTCGGCGCGATAAAATGGCTGAGCGGCGACGATCTCAGTCACAATCACACAAGCCTGAAGGTGTTGATCCATCCAGTGCTGTTTGCTGAGCTGTGCCAAGTGTCGCTGCTGTTGATCGCAATAAAAAATCACCGATCGATATTGACTGCCAACATCAGCGCCTTGGCGATTGAGGGTAGTCGGATCGTGACATTGCCAAAATACATTAAGTAATTGTGAGTAACTGAGTTGATTGGGATCAAACAACAATTGCACGGCTTCGGCATGACCGGTATCACCTTGACACACTTGATGATAGGTGGGTGCCACGGTGTGTCCACCGGTATATCCTACACAAGTATCGAGCACACCGGGGACTTGGCGAAAAACAGCTTCTACGCCCCAAAAACATCCAGCGGCAAAAATGGCTTGTTCGGTTTGCATCTCTCAACTTCCATTCATTAGTGTTTTATCTTACAATCGCCTACGTTTGTATGACGGCTCGTTTTATTAATCATAGCCAATTGGTAGTTCCCATATGCTCAATATTTACAATTCGCTGACCAAGCAAAAGCAGCCATTTACCCCGTTAACGCCTGGGCAAGTCAAGGTGTATGTGTGTGGAATGACAGTGTACGATTATTGTCACTTAGGCCACGCTCGTTCTATGGTCAGTTTTGATGTGGTCGTACGTTACTTGCGAGCACGTGGTTATCAAGTGCAATACGTTTGCAACATCACGGACATTGATGACAAAATCATTCGGCGCGCGCACGAACGGCAACAATCAGTAACTGAATTAACCGATTACTTTATTAAAGCAATGCACCAAGATGCGCAAGCCTTGCACATCTTGCCAGCGGATGCGCAACCGCGTGCCACTGAACATTTACCGCAAATTATCGAGTTGATTGAAACATTAATGCAGCGTGGCGTAGCGTATCAAGCCAGCAATGGTGATGTGTATTTTGATGTCAGTCAATGGGCTGATTATGGGTTGCTCGCTCACAAAGATTTAGCCGGACAAGAAGCCGGTGCACGCATTGGGGTGGTTGAGGTAAAACGCAATGCTTTGGATTTTGTATTGTGGAAACAAGCCAAGCCAAACGAGCCAGCGTGGGATTCACCGTGGGGCAGTGGACGTCCTGGCTGGCATATTGAATGTTCGGCCATGTCAATGCACTGCTTGGGGGAAACGTTTGATATTCATGGGGGTGGTTTTGATTTGCAATTTCCCCATCACGAAAATGAAATTGCACAATCGGAAGCGGCCACTGGCAAACCGTTCGCCAAATGGTGGATGCATGTGGGTTATTTGCAAATTAACCGACAAAAAATGTCCAAGTCATTGGGTAATTTTTTTACCATTCGTGATGTCTTAGCCAAATATCATCCAGAGACCGTTCGTTATTTTTTATTATCCAGTCACTACCGCAGTCAACTCAATTACTCACAAGCCAATTTACAATCGGCACAACAAGCGTTGGAACGATTTTATACATGTCTAAGAGGGTTGACGGTTACCGTTGAGCAACCGATTGATTTATCTTCGGTCAGTGAAACTTATCAGCAACGATTTGTGGCAGTGATGGACGATGATTTTAATACCCCGGAAGCATTGGCTGTGTTATTTGATTTGACTCATGAAATCAATCGACTGCGCCAAGTCGACCAAACTCAAGCAAAAATGTTAGCGCACACATTGGTACAACTGGGTTCTGTGTTGGGTATTTTGCAACAAGATCCCAATACTTTTTTGCAAGGAGCACTGGATGAAGCACGGCAGCAACAAATTGAAGTGCTGATTAGCGAACGTCATGCGGCAAGAGACGAGCGCGATTGGGCGCAGGCGGATCATATCCGTACGCAATTATTGGATATGGGCATTGAATTAGAGGATACGGCTGAAGGGACTATCTGGCGCTTGCATTCACAAGAGGATTTATAACAGATGACTGCGAATAATAAACAACAACGTCAGGCAATCATTCAGGCGGTTGCACAAAAAATCAAAGCGAAGTTGACTGATAAACAAGCTGAGTTGTGCGAAGTTTTTTTTCTCCAATTGTATTCCACCGCGGCGTTGGAAGATTTGCAATACCATTCGATTGAGGATTTGTATGGATCGGTGATGACATTGTGGCATTTTTATCGCAAGCGATCCGCCAACGAAGTCAAGATTCAAATTTACAATCCAGATTATGAAAAACACGGTTGGCAATCCACGCATACCGTTATCCAAATTCTGCACGATGACATGCCATTCTTAGTCGATTCAGTGCGTATGAAATTGGATCAGCTAGGCTTTACCACTCGTATGTTGACCCACACGGGTGGATTGAAAGTCAACCGTGATAAACAAGGCCGAGTGACGAAATTATTTCCCAGAATGATTGAAAGTGAACATCGACACTGTGAGGCAGTGATTTATTTTGAAATTGATCGGCAAACCGATGAGTACGTGCGACACGAATTGACAGATAATATACAGCGTATCCTTGGCGATGTCCGACTGGCTGTGCGCGATTGGCAAGCCATGCGCGCGAAAGTGCAGCAATCGATCAGCAACCTGGATAAAGTGAAATCTCAATTGGATGCGGATGATTTTGCTGAAACAACGGATTTTTTACATTGGATTATTGAACAGCATTTTACATTTTTAGGCATTCGTGATTATCAATTAGTGAAAGAAAAAGGTGAACAAGTATTAATGCCGGTGGTTGATTCCGGATTGGGATTATTGTCCAGCTCTGACACGAAACCTTCTTCTCCTCGCGTATTGTCATCGATGACACCGGAAGCGCAAGCTTCCACTTTGTCACAGCAGATTTTGATTATTTCTAAAACCAGCACTCGTTCAACCGTGCATCGTCCCACCTATACCGATTACATTGGCATTAAGCAATTTGATAAAAAAGGACGTGTGATTGGCGAGCGACGCATTATCGGGTTGTATACTTCGGCGGCTTACAATACCAATCCGCAGCACATTCCTTTTTTGCGTCGCAAAGTGATCACGGTGGTGGAGCAAGCTAACTTGAGTCCGCACAGTCACTCGGGCAAGGCACTGTTAAATATTTTGGAAACATTGCCACGAGATGATTTGTTTCAAGCCAGTACGGAAGAATTGCTGGAGATTGCTTTGGGGGTGTTTAACATTCAAGAACGCCGCATTATTCGTTTGTTTGCTCGTAAAGATATTTACGGTCGTTTTATTTCTTGTTTGGTTTATGTTCCCAAAGAACGGTTTAATACTCAATTGCGGTTGGCTATTCAAACCGAATTGGAGCAAGCGTTCCACAGTCAAGAGGTTATTTTCTCGCCGCACTTTTCCGATTCTGTGTTGGCACGGATTCATTTTGTGTTTCGGTTAGGTAAGAAACAAACCGTGCAATACGATGTAACAGAATTGGAACAGCGCATTCGCCAGATTGCTCGTTCTTGGGAAGATGAGTTGGCGGAAAATGTGTTGGAAATGTACGGCGAGGAATCGGGCAATGAATTGTTGCGTAGCTATTTTCAAGCGTTTCCTTCTAGTTATCGTGATGAATTTAACCCACGCACCGCGGTGTACGATATAAAGCATATGCAACTGCTGGGTGAACAAACACCATTGAGCATTAATTTTTTCAGGCCGGTGGATGCCCACAATGGTACTTGGCGTTTGAAAGTGTATCAATACAATCAACCAGTGCCGTTATCCGATGTGTTGCCAATTTTGGAAAATATGGGCATGCGTGTGATCACCGAAAGCCCTTATGAAATACGCTTACCCAAGCATCGTGTTTGGATCAATGACTTTGGTATGGAGCATGAAACCGGTGCTTCGTTTGATTTGGAAACAGTCAAAGAAGATTTTCAGCAAGCATTCATGCAAATTTGCTGCCATCACGCAGAAAATGATGTCTTCAATAAATTGGTGGTGATCGCTGGATTGAATTGGCGCGAAGTGGTGGTGCTGCGAGGTTATGCGCATTATTTTAAACAAACCGGATTCACCTTCAGTCGTGATTATGTTGCGCATACGTTGGCATCTCACGCAGACATTACCAGTAATTTGATTGATTTATTTAATTTACGGTTTTCTCCACAACCCAATCCACATAAAGTCAGTCAAATCGCCACGCTGGAAGAACATTTGTACAATAGTTTGGAGCGAGTGGCAAATTTGGATGAAGATCGAATTTTACGCCGCTATTTGGATGTGATTCATGCCACGTTGCGTACCAATTTTTTTCAAAGCGATGCCCAGCAGCAACCAAAATCTTATTTAAGTTTCAAACTCAACCCATCGGCGATCGTTGATATGCCATTGCCATTGCCAGCGTATGAAATCTTTGTTTACTCCCCGCAATTTGAAGGTTTGCATTTGCGTACCAGTAAAGTCGCGCGTGGAGGGATACGCTGGTCGGACCGACGAGAAGATTTTCGCACCGAAGTGTTGGGGTTGATGAAAGCCCAACAAGTTAAAAATGCAGTGATTGTGCCTTCTGGGGCGAAAGGTGGTTTCGTAACCAAAGCTTTGTTGGAGCATGCATCTCGGGAGCAAGTGATTGCCGAGGGTGTGCGCTGTTATCAGAATTTCATTCGGGGTTTGTTAGATATTTCTGACAATTTGCAAGGTGGGAAAGTGATCAAACCCCCGAATGTGGTGTGTTATGACGACGATGATTATTATCTGGTGGTGGCGGCTGATAAAGGTACCGCGACTTTTTCGGATATCGCCAATGAGATTGCGGCGGATTATCATTTTTGGTTGGGTGATGCATTTGCTTCCGGTGGTTCGGCTGGCTATGACCACAAAAAAATGGGGATCACCGCCCGTGGTGCTTGGGAATCGGTGAAACGCCACTTTCGTGAATTGGGGCAAAACATTCAGCAAGAAGATTTTACCGTGATTGGTGTTGGTGACATGGCTGGCGATGTGTTTGGCAATGGCATGTTATTGTCACAGCATATTAAATTGGTCGGTGCTTTTAATCACTTACATATTTTCTTAGATCCGGATCCTGATCCGGCAGTTAGTTTTGCCGAGCGTGAACGATTGTTTCATTTACCTCGATCTTCCTGGGAAGACTACGATGCCAAATTAATTTCCAAAGGTGGTGGCGTATTTGACCGCAAGGCGAAATCCATTCGATTGACACCACAAATCAAGCAATTGTTAGGTATGGAGCAAGACACCATGGTACCCAACGATTTAATTCGTGCCATGCTCATGGCCGAAGTGGATTTATTTTGGAGTGGAGGGATTGGTACTTTTGTAAAAGCTGAGCACGAGCGGCATGCCGATGTTGGTGATAAGACCAATGATGCCATCCGCATCAATGCCAATCAATTGTGCTGCAAAGTGGTGGGTGAAGGTGGCAACTTGGGATTGACTCAATTGGCGCGCATTGACTATTCGTTGAATGGCGGTTTGGTTTATACCGATTTTATCGATAATTCTGCAGGTGTGGATTGTTCTGATCATGAGGTCAATATCAAAATTTTGCTCAACGATTTGGTAGAACAAGGTGACATGACACACAAACAGCGTAATCGATTGCTCGCTGATATGACCGAAGAAGTTGCTGAATTGGTGTTGGAAGATAATTACAAACAAACACAAGCGATTAGTTTAGCCGCAGCCCATGCCGCTAAAAATATCGCATTGCACATCCGCTACATCAATCATTTGGAACAGCAAGGATTGTTGGAGCGGGCGTTGGAGTTTTTACCTGAAGAAAAAATAAATGCCCACAAGTTAGATTTTATGGAAATCGGCAATATTTTGCCTCAAAAATCTCATAGCTTTTCTGATGCGGTTGGTTCTCAAAAAGTTGAAATGAGCGATTTATTTTTCAAAAGCAAAAAGTATATCATAAAAGATAATTCTACCTACCTATCCCAAGAATCTCTAAATAAAAACA
>WLWR01000071.1 GCA_012103495.1 Legionellales bacterium | reverse complement strand
ACAAAGTTACTCTCAACAATGGTGAAGTTCTTTGTGTAAAAATTTTAACTAGAAATCATCTCACAAAGCTGCAAGATAGCCGTGGATGGAAACTAGCTTATGACTATTTAGGTTTTGATTTCAAATCCTGTGAAGATAATCAATATTTTTACTTTACAATTCCTTATTTTGACGGTCAATTATTTCATAATGCAATTCAATATAATCTTAAATCAAGATTTGAAATTATTAAAAGGTGTCGGCATTCATGTCATTCTTGTTCACGGTGGTGGCAAAGCCATTGATCAAGCACTCGCAATGCATCACATCAACAGTCATTTTGTCGATGGTTTGCGGGTCACCTCCAATGCGGCGATGGACATCATTGAGATGGTTTTATGTGGTCACATTAACAATATGTTGGTCAAACAACTCAATCACATTGGGATTCGTGCTGTTGGATTGACGGGCGCCGATGATCATTTACTACAATGTGAACCCATCAGTACACAACACGAACGAGCAGGGAAAGTCAAAGCTGTTAATATCCAACCCATTATCAATATTCTGCACACGCCAGATTCACAAGTCCATCCGATTCCTGTCATCGCACCTATTGGCATCGATTCCCAAGGCCAATCCCTTAATGTGAATGCCGACGTTGCCGCATGTGAAATTGCCATGGCACTTGGTGTCAACAAATTAATTTACTTAACCGATCAAGATGGTATATTCGATGCTGATGGCCAACGCTTGTCATCATTGGACACTCATCAATTACAACAATTAATTGATCAACAGATTGTGAAAGAAGGGATGCTTACCAAAGTTCGCGCTATCCTCACTGCATTGCAAACAAATATGAATCATATCCATATCATCAATGGCCAACGCCCCCACGCTCTGATTGAAGAATTATTTACCGTGGCCGGCATTGGCAGTTTGTGCAAATCTACGTTACCCGGAGAACCTCAACCATGCTAACCCAACCCCATCTACTCACCGGTGATGAATTCACTGCTGAGGAATTGACCCAGTTACTCACTTTAGCCAACCAACTTAAAAATGATCACACCTTACACCGACACACCTTGACCGGACGACACGTGGCATTGGCGTTTGATAAACCATCCTTGCGAACTCGTTTTAGCTTCACCGTGGCGGTACAACAATTGGGAGGCAGTGTGGTTGAAAGTGTCGGTGATAGTCGCAAAAACGAAGCACCTAAAGATTTTATTCGAGTACTTCAAGGTTATTGCGACGCGCTAATGATCCGAACGTTTAACGATGATTTTTTACAATTAATGCAACCGTTTGCCCCCATTCCCATCATCAATGGTTTGACTGATAAATATCATCCCTGTCAAACGTTGGCTGATTTATTAACCTTGCAACAAAAATTTGACAACCCACTATCGGATTTAACGCTTTGCTATGTGGGCGATGGCAACAATGTGTTACACAGCTTATTGTTAATGGCTCCCAAGTTAGGCATTCGGATTCATTATTGTTGCCCGGACGAACACGAACCAGATCCCTCCGTGTTAGCTCAAGTAAGCAAACACCAGTTGGATCATCTGGTGCAAGCTTACTCACAACCTGAACAAGCGGTTGCCAATGCTCATGCGGTTTATACTGACGTGTGGACCAGCATGGGATTTTCTGAAAAAGATCCAACTCTATTTGCCGGATATCAAGTCAATGAACAATTGATGCAATTAGCAACGCCTGAAGCTATTTTCATGCATTGCATGCCGATGAATCGCGGCGAAGAAGTTAGTGAAACACTACCGGATCAACCTAACTCGGCGGTGTTTCAACAAAGTGAAAATCGCTTGCATGTACAAAAAGCCATTCTTATCCAATTACTTACTTAGGAGAATTTTATGAGCCACAACAAAATTGTTTTAGCCTATTCTGGCGGGTTGGATACATCGGTCGCCATTTCTTGGTTGCAAGAGCAGTATCAATACTCGGTAATTGCCTTGGCAGTGGATGTCGGGGAAGGTAAAGATTTGCAAGCCATCAAACAAAAAGCACTCGCCATTGGTGCACAACAGTGTTACGTGTTAGACGTTCAACAGTCATTTGCCGAAAATTATTTAGCCAAAGCTTTGCGCGCCAATGCTTTGTATGAAAACACGTACCCTTTGATCTCAGCTTTATCACGTCCTTTAATCAGTCAAAAATTAGTTGAGATTGCTCGTCAAGAAAATGCGACTGCTATTGCTCACGGTTGTACAGGTAAAGGCAATGACCAAGTTCGATTTGATGTTTCAATCAACACCTTGGCGCCCGATTTAAAAATTGTCGCACCCGTACGAGAACATCCAATGAGTCGAGAACAAGCGATTGAATATGCCAAACAGCGTGATATTCCACTGCCCATTCAATTGGAAAATCCATTCAGCATTGATTTAAATTTATGGGGACGCAGTTGTGAATGCGGTGTCTTAGAAGATCCTTGGGCTGAACCTCCATCTCAAGCGTATGCCTGGACTTGTTCCATTGATCAAGCGCCTGAGACAGGCGTTGATATTGAATTAACCTTTCACCAAGGGATTCCTACCGCTCTCAACGGTCAACCGCTGCCGCTGCATCAATTAATCAGCACGTTAAATCAACTGGCCGGTGAACACGGGATTGGCCGTATCGATCATGTGGAGAACCGGCTGGTTGGCATTAAGTCACGTGAAATTTATGAAGCACCGGCTGCTATGACATTGATCAAAGCTCATCAGGCTTTGGAAGCTTTGTGCTTGCCTCGAGAAGTGGCTCATTTCAAACCCATCATGGAACAAAAATTTGCCAATCTAGTGTATGAAGGATTGTGGCACAGTTCTTTATTTTCGGCGGTCGATGCATTTCTTGATCACACCCAAAAAACTGTGAATGGCGTAGTACGCATTCGCTTGCATAAAGGCAATATTATCATTACGGGTAGACAATCCAAACAATCACTGTATCAATTGGATTTAGCCACTTACAAAGCGCAAGATGCTTTTGATCATCAAGCAGCAACTGGTTTTATTCAATTGTGGGGCTTACCTTCTCAAATTTTTTCACAGGTGAATCAAACCTCATGAACACATCGGATCCAAAATTATGGGGAGGGCGTTTTACCAAAGCCACTCACCAACAAGTTGATGAATACAACGCCTCGATTTCTTTTGACTATCAATTGGCTGAATTTGATCTATTAGGCAGTCTGGCACATGTGAAAATGCTTGCTCACTGCCAAATTATTGATCAGGCATCAGCCATTCGCATTACAGAGGGTTTGCAACAATTGCAACATAAACTCTCTCAAGGAGCGTTAACGTTTCGTATCGAGGATGAAGATATTCACATGAATCTTGAGCGCCAATTGCATGAATTGATTGGTGAGGATGCTGGTAAGTTACATACTGGGCGTAGCCGTAATGATCAAGTGGCCTTGGATTTGCATTTGTATGTGCGACATCATTTGCTTTTGATCGTTGAGCAATTGATTCAATTCAATCAAACACTGTTAGATCAAGCCACTCAACACATCGATACCATCATGCCAGGCTACACCCACCTGCAACGCGCAGAACCGATACGGTTTGCTCATCATCTGCTGGCATATGTTTCTATGTTTGGGCGAGATATTGACCGCTTGATAGGACAATGGTCTCGAATCAATTACTCACCACTGGGAGCCGGTGCTTTGGCTGGCAGTGGTGTGGCTGTTGATCGCCATTATGTAGCTCAACAATTGGGGTTTGATCAGATTTATTCCAACAGTTTAGATGCCGTCAGTGATCGAGATTTTGTCATTGAGTTTTTAACCAATGCATCGTTAATCATGACGCATTTTTCTAAACTAAGTGAAGAAATTATTTTATGGAGCAGTCATGAATTTAGTTTCATTCAATTGGACGATGCGTTTTGCACCGGCAGCAGCATGATGCCACAGAAAAAAAATCCAGATGTTGCTGAATTAGCACGTGGTAAAACCGGTCGCGTGGTAGGAGCACTAATGAGTTTATTCACCGTTCTTAAAGGTTTACCGTTGGCATACAACAAAGATTTGCAAGAAGATAAGCAAGGATTGTTTGATGTGGTACAAACCATTGAAAAAACTCTTGCTGTTTACACGCCTATGCTAGCCAGCATGCATGTCCATACTGATCGATTGAGTCAAACCGTACGTGATGACTTTTCCAATGCTACCCAAATTGCCAATTACTTAGCTGCCAAAGGAATACCGTTTCGTCAAGCTCACACAATCACAGGACAAATTATTCTACATTGCTTAGAACAGAACAAATTATTAAGCGAGTTATCCTTAAAACAGTATCAAACCTTCAGCAATCAGTTTTCTGAAGATATTTTTTCTGAACTGGATATTATCAATGTGATTGAATCACACCAAGCGGATGGAGGTACCGCAAAACGGTCCGTGCAACAGCAAATCCAACAAGCTTACGATCAATTAGCACAGTTTCAACAATGGCTAACAAAGCACCAACCTTTACTAACCCTGCAGCTTTAATATCTCGTTGTACTTGAAAATATGAATTTTACGCCTACAGTGGGCAGTAGCTTCAGGTGCAAATAGCACTGCTAAAAAGCCAATCACAAACTAAGCTTATTATTATTGAGATACAAATGAAAAAAAATCATGCGCATCCAACAAGCCATACTGCCAGTGGCAATAGCAACATTCCTAGGAGGATTATTTGTTATAGGCTGTCAAAATGATCAAGATTCTGGTGAATCTTCATCCTCTCTCGAAGTTACTGTAAGCCACCCTCTAAAACAAACCATCATTGAATGGGATGAATACACGGGCCGGTTTCAAGCCATTGGACGGGTTGAAATTCGCGCGCGAGTCAGTGGCTATTTGGATCAAATTCGATTTGTGGATGGGCAGAAGGTAAAACGTGGTGATGTGTTATTTATTATTGATCAGCGTCCATTCGTCATCGCATTGAACCAGGCACAAGCACAATATACGTTAGCTACTAAAGAATACAATCGTGCACAAAAACTTTGGAAATCTCGTTCAATTTCTGAAAGTACTGTGGATTTAAAAGCACAAGAATATCACACAGCCAAAGCCAATTTAGATCAAGAAAAATTAAACCTTGCGTTCACTCTGGTAAGAAGTCCTATTGATGGTCGAGTGGGGCGCCACTTAATCAGTCCAGGAAATTTAATTAGTGGTGATAGAAATAATGCCGCCAATGCAACGCTATTGACAACTGTTGTTTCCACCAATCCAATTCACTTTTATTTTGAAGCCAGTGAACGTGATTTACTAAAATACATTCGCTTTGATCAAACCACTGAGCGTGAAACTTTACGCAGTCAATCCAACCCTATCTTTGTAAAATTACAAGATGAGCAAGAGTTCACTCATCAAGGTACCGTTGATTTTATTGATAATGAAGTAGATTTGGAAACGGGAACCATTGAAGGACGTGCCACAATCCCAAACCCCAATGATGTCATTCAACCTGGTTTATTCGGCCGCGCCAGAATCAGTGCCAGTGGTGAGTATCAAGCCATTCTCATTCCTGATGAAATCATTGGTTCTGATCAATCTCAAAAATTTGTATACATTATTAATGACGATAATGAAATAGAAAAACGCTTCATTCAAATAGGCCCGTTGCATGACCATTATTGGCGTATCATTCGGCAAGGGTTGAGTGCGAACGATCAAGTTGTGACCAAAGGCATCCAACGATTGCGAGCGGGCATGGTGGTATCACCCAAACTGGAACCACTGACTCAACAACAATAAGGACAGCTCATTATGCGCTTGGCCCATTTTTTTATTCAACGTCCCATTTTCGCCACAGTGCTTTCCATTTTAATTGTGTTGCTAGGTGTGCTCTCTTTTTTGCAATTATCGATCACTCAGTATCCAGAAATTACCCCCCCTACCATTCAGGTCAGAGCTAGCTATCCTGGTGCCAGTGCTCAAATTGTTGCAGAGACTGTTGCGACACCTTTGGAACAAGAAATTAATGGAGTGGAAAATATGCTGTATATGTTTTCTCAATCATCCAGTGATGGACAAATGGTTCTGACCATTACTTTCAACTTGGGAACTGACTTGGATATGGCGCAAGTATTGGTACAAAATCGAGTATCTGTTGCCTTGCCACGCTTGCCAGAAACGGTACGTCGTTTGGGAGTAACCACCCGTAAAAATTCTCCCAATCTCATGTTGGTTGTGAATTTATTTTCTCCAAACAATACATTGGATCAAACATACATTGCCAATTACGTCACGTTGCAAATCAAAGATGAACTGTCTCGCATTCCTGGTGTTGGTGATGTTCGAGTGTTTGGTGCCAGTCAATATTCAATGCGTATTTGGCTAGATCCTGATCGCATTGCTGAATTTAATTTAACCGCTGACGAAGTGTTGCAAGCATTGCGTTCACAGAACATTCAAGTAGCCAGCGGCACTTTAAATCAAACACCAACTCCAGATCAATTGCCATTTGAATTGACGGTGCAAACCATGGGTCGTTTAACCACACCCAAGCAATTTGAAAACATCGTGGTCAAAGCGGGTAAAAGTGGGGAAATCGTGCGCATCCATGACATTGGTCGCGTTGAATTAGGTGCAGAAAGTTATTCCACCCGCGGCTATTTAGACGGCCAACCAGCGATTGCGCTACCGATTTTTCAACGGCCTGGCACCAATGCGTTGGAAACAGCACAGCATATAAAAAAAACCATGCAACAACTTTCGCAAAAATTTCCTCCCGATCTTGCTTACAAAATTGTTTATAACCCCACCGATTACATCGCCCAATCCATGCTTGCTGTGGTATACACCATTTTTGAAGCGATTCTTCTTGTCTCACTGGTGATCATTGTTTTTTTACAAAATTGGCGTGCTGCTATTATTCCAATCTTGGCAATTCCCATTTCTTTGATCGGGACTTTAACTTTTTTAAATGCCCTTGGATTTTCACTCAATTACTTAACGCTATTTGGATTGGTATTAGCCATTGGGATCGTGGTAGACGATGCCATTGTGGTCGTGGAAAATATGGAGCGCAACATGCGCGAAGGTATGAATGCTCGGCAAGCAGCACATCACACCATGGATGAAGTGGGTACGGCTTTGATTGCAATGGGATTGGTGTTGGTTGCGGTTTTTATTCCAACTACTTTTATCGGTGGTATTTCTGGTCAATTTTATCAACAGTTTGGCATCACCATTGCCACCGCCACACTGATCTCAATGATCGTTTCTTTGACATTAAGCCCTGCGTTGGCAGCATTAATTTTCAAGCCATCACATTCTTCTCGGAAACAAACTGAAAATATTTGGCGGCATCCGTTAAAATACTTCTTTGATCGATTCAATACTGGGTTAACATTTTTTTCCGATCAATACCGCTTGTTTCTTGCAAAATTTATTCGGATGAGATTACTGGCCATATTGATTTATTTAGGATTAATTTTAATGACCGTTTGGCAATTCAATCAGGTTCCAACGGGATTTATTCCAGCGCAAGATCAAGGTTATTTCATTGTAGGAATTCAATTACCTCCCGGAGCTTCTTTATCACGCACCGATGCGGTGGTACAAAAAGCGGCGCAACGACTGGTAGAGATTGATGGGGTAAAAAGCGCTGTAGCATTTGCAGGGTTTTCTGGTGCGACCTTTAGCAGTGCTTCCAATGCGGCTGCCATTTTCCCCGTATTAGAAGATTTTTCCATCCGCAAAAAAAACAGCTTGAACTATCACGAAATTTTGGCACAGATGCAGCAAGCCATGTCTGATATCGAAGAAGCATTAATTTTAGTAATTCCACCACCTCCGGTGCGTGGCATTGGCAGTGGAGGCGGTTTTAAATTGATGATTCAAGATCGCACTGGTCGAGGCTTTGATGTATTAGAACAAGCCCTGTGGGATTTATCTCAAGCAGCCAATCAATCCCAGGCCACC
>WLWR01000070.1 GCA_012103495.1 Legionellales bacterium | reverse complement strand
AAACGCTGTAATTCTTCAAATGGATCCAACCAAGGGTTTTGATAATCCAAACCCACTACCAAGCCTAGCGCGACCAACTGTTCATCCATTTGATAAATAAATGAGCCGCCGTAAGTGCGCTGATCCAATGGCCAACCGACCGTGTGTATTACTTGCCCACAGCGATAGTGACTGGAATTAACTCGCCATAATTCTTTGATACCAATGGCGTAGGTTTGCATTTCACAATCCTTGCGTAAGGCAAAATTGGCGATAATTTTTTCTGTTAACGATCCCCGACATCCTTCGGCCAAAATTAATCGTTGACACTGTAGTTGAATCCCCGGTTGAAATTGCGGACCAGGTTCGTGCTGTTTATTGACTCCCATATCGCCGGTGATAACACCGGTCACGCATTCTTGATCATCGGTCACATAATCCACGGCGGCAAAACCTGGAAAGATATCAATACCCAACGATTCGGCTTGGGTTGCTAACCAACGACACAGATTGCTCAAACTAACAATGTAATGACCTTTGTTGCGCATCAAGCCAGGTAAGGGTAAACGAACGGCGTGACTTGCGGTTAAATAATAAAACAGATCTTGGGTAACCGGCGTGTGCAGGGGGGGATCCAGTTGTTGCCAGTCGGGTAACAGTTCATTGAGTGCGATGGGATCGATCACTGCTCCCGATAAAATATGCGCGCCGACCTCCGCACCTTTTTCCAAGATGCAAATCGATAAATCCACGGCGTGTTGTTGACACAGTTGGCGTAACCGAATGGCGGTACTCAATCCTGCTGGGCCGCCGCCTACAATCACTACATCGTAAGTCATCGCATCACGAGTCATTGGTAAGGATCCTTTTCATTTTTAAGTAATGCGCATACAATACTATGCCCAATAACAATGACAAGCAATGATCCTATTTCATGATGAAAATGTTCGTACCTATCAAACGCGTGATTGACCCGTATGTAAACATCCAGATCAAACCAGATGGATCGGGTGTGGTAACCCAAAATGTAAAAATGGCGATCAATACATTTGATGAAATTGCTATTGAGCAAGCCATCCAATTCAAAGAACAACAATTGGCCGACGAAGTGATCTTAGTCAGCATTGGTGATAGCAGTGTCAACGAAACATTACGAGCGGGTCTTGCGTTGGGCGCTGATCGTGCACTGTGGGTGGATGTGGGAAGTGCAGTGTATGAACCGTTAAACATTGCCAAGATATTACAAGTGCTGGTACAACGTGAAGCAGCGGAATTGGTATTGATGGGGAAGCAATCCATTGATGGCGATCACAATCAAACCGGGCAAATGTTGGCAGGATTATTGGCATGGCCACAAGCTACATTTGCATCCAAAATTGTTTTACAACCCCCGCACGCTTTAGTCACCCGTGAAGTGGATGGTGGGTTGGAAACGTTGAAAGTGACATTGCCTGCGGTGATTACCACTGATTTACGTCTCAACGAACCACGCTATGCCACGTTACCCAACATCATGCAAGCCAAACGTAAACCGATTACCAAGGTTACTTTGGATGATTTGCAATTGGATCTTAAGTCACATCGACAATTATTGAACATCAGTTCACCACCGGTGCGTCGTGCGGGTGCAAAGGTCCGCGATGTGGTGCAACTGATTGATAAATTACGCAACGAAGCCAAAGTCATTGATTAGGAACTATGGATATGAATGTATTAATTATCGTTGAACACGATCAGCAACAAATCAAGCCTGCCACCTTATCAACCATTGCTGCAGGTTTGCAATTAAGCGTCTCGATTGATTTATTGATATTAGGTGAAGTGACCGATTCACTCTTAGCGCAATGTAACCACGGCTGGCAAGCAGGTTCGAATCAAAGCGAACAGGTGAGATTATTGATTGCAGAGGATCCTGCTTACCAATATCCATTGGCCGAAAGTGCTGCCCGATTGATCGCTGATTTGGCGGAGGCTTACGATTATGTGTTGGCGCCGGCTTCTACCTTTGGTAAAAATATCTTACCGCGTGCCGCAGCCTTGTTGGATGTGGGACAAATGTCGGATGTGATTGAAATTGTTGATCGTCAAACAGTCAAATGTCCTATTTATGCCGGCAATGCGATTGCTACGTTTCAATCGTCCGATGCCATCCAATTAATGACTATTCGCGCCACTGCTTTTGCAGTGGCGCAACCTTTGACTCAAGCAGTGTCTATACAACGGCTTGAACAAACAGGGGATACACTGGCAACCGAGTTTGTTGAATTTGCTGCAACCCCACTGGATCGACCGGAACTTACTGCTGCCAGAGTGATTGTCTCTGGTGGGCGAGCGTTGGGATCATCGGAAAATTTTAAATTAATTGAGCAATTAGCCGATTGTTTGAATGCGGCAGTGGGTGCCACGCGTGCCGCAGTGGATGCTCAATTGGTGCCAAACGATTATCAAGTGGGGCAAACCGGTAAAATTGTTGCGCCTGAATTGTATATTGCAGTGGGAATTTCTGGTGCGATCCAACACTTGGCGGGGATTAAAGATAGCAAAGTAATCGTCGCCATTAATAAAGATGAAAACGCGCCAATTTTTCAAATTGCAACCTATGGGTTAGTAGGGGATTTATTTACCCTAGTGCCAGAGTTTATTGAACAATTGCAATCACATCAGTAAGGAGTTTATTGGCTATGCAAGTTGGGGTACCCAAAGAAATTAAACCACAAGAAAGTCGAGTTGGATTAACGCCAGCCAGTGTGCGTGAATTGACTCAGTTAGGACACAGTGTGTTTGTTGAACGCAGTGCGGGTGTTGGGATTAATATCGCGGATACGGAATATGAGACTGCTGGTGCTGTGATTTTAAACAGCGCTGAGGAAGTGTTTGAGCAAGCAGAATTGATTATTAAAGTCAAAGAGCCGCGATCTCAGGAATGTTTGATGATGCGTGAAGGACAAACTATTTTCACTTATTTGCATTTGGCTGCTGATTCAAAACAAACCAAATTATTGGTCGAGTCGGGTTGTACCGCTATTGCTTATGAAACCGTAGGCGGTGTGGCGGGTGATTTGCCTTTGCTGACGCCTATGAGTCAAGTGGCTGGTAGGATGTCGATTCAAGCCGGTGCGCATTGTTTGGAGAAATCACAAGGGGGTAGTGGTATTTTATTAGGCGGTGTGCCGGGTGTGGCTGCTGCCAATGTGGTGATTATCGGTGGTGGGGTGGTTGGCATTAATGCCATTCGCATTGCTATTGGGATGGAAGCCAATGTCACTGTACTGGAAAAATCATTGCCGAGATTGCGATATTTGGATGCGGAATTTGGCGCTAAA
This sequence comes from Legionellales bacterium, assembly GCA_012103495.1. Classification (GTDB taxonomy): domain Bacteria; phylum Pseudomonadota; class Gammaproteobacteria; order WLWR01; family WLWR01; genus WLWR01. Next base: position 4,628 of record WLWR01000070.1, on the reverse strand, counting down.
TTAAATTGTATTTATGCAACCAGTGAAGTGATTGAACATTACGTTGCTTCGGCGGATTTATTGGTTGGTGCAGTCCTGGTGGCTGGCGCCGCGGCGCCTAAATTAATTTCAGTGGATTTATTGCGTAAGATGCATCCGGGTTCTGTGGTGGTTGATGTTGCCATTGATCAAGGGGGATGCATTGCCACCAGTCGGCCAACCACGCATGAAGAACCTACGTTCATTGTGGAACACATCATTCATTATTGTGTGGCGAATATGCCCGGTGCGGTGCCACGTACTTCGACTTTTGCTTTAAACAATGCTACGTTGCCATTCATCATTCAATTGGCCGAACAAGGGGTTTCCCACGCATTGCTTAGCGATGATTATTTATTAATGGGATTGAATGTGCATCAAGGAAAAGTGACACATCAAGCAGTGGCTAAAGACTTAGGATACCCTTATGTTTGCGCACGTGACTGCTTGGTCTGATTCATCGCCGGCTTGTTTTGCGCAAACCGGTGGGCAAGCAATCGAATTATTGTTGCTGACTCAAACGCAATGCACGCAGTGGTTAACGGGCCAATCGCGGCAAGTCAATCAATGGGTTGCACAACAATCGTTTTGTGCCAAACCACAAACGCATTGTTGGTTACCCAATGAACAAGGTCAATTGCAGCAAATCTTGGTCGGGGTTGCCGATATCGATGATGTTACCGCATTGGCATTTTTGCCCAACCAATTAAAACAACATGAATATCGATTGGTTAATCCACTCACTCACGAACAATGGGTGAATTTGGCTTTGGGATGGGGGATGGCTTGTTATCGTTTTCAAATCAACCCAACTTCCGAGACGCCGGTCAGTTGGCCTAAATTGCAATTAACCGATGCGGTGTTGGCCGAGGTATTGTCTTTGGTTGAAGCCATTCATTGGGTGCGTGATTTAATCAATCAACCTGCCAATGTGATGACACCAGTAGCTTTGGCTCAGCAAGCACAAAGATTAGCAAAAACCTATCAGGCAAAATGCAAAGTATACAGTGGTAGACAATTACAACGGCATCAATTTCCTGCCATCTGTGCTGTGGGGCAAGCCAGTGATTGTCCGCCGCATTTAATTGATTTGCAGTGGGGTGATCCCAAACATCCCAAGATTACCTTGGTGGGCAAAGGGGTTTGCTTTGACACCGGGGGGTTGAATTTAAAACCAGGCAACAGCATGCGTTTGATGAAAAAAGACATGGGTGGAGCGGCGCATGCGTTGGGGTTGGCCAAATTGATCATGCAGGCGCAATTGCCGATTCGATTGCGAGTGTTGATTCCCGCGGTGGAAAACGCTATTGGCAGCCGGGCTTATCGGCCGGGTGATATTTTAACCTTGCGCAATGGCACCACGGTGGAAATTGACAATACCGACGCGGAAGGACGGTTAATATTGGCTGACGCATTGAGTTTTGCCAGTGAAGAACCGGTGGACTTGCTGATTGATTTTGCTACGCTCACTGGCGCGGCGCGGGTTGCGTTGGGACCGGATGTGCCTGCGATGTTTACCAACAATGACACGATTGCTACTCAGTTAAGTCAATGTGCTGAACAAGTGCAAGATCCCATGTGGCGATTGCCATTGGTGAGACAATATCAAAGCATGCTGCAGTCGGACGTTGCTGATTTGGTAAACTCTGCCGCCAGCTCTTATGCGGGAGCGATCACCGCTGCATTATTTTTACAGCATTTTATTGAGAAAAACACGCCTTGGGTGCATGTGGATTTAATGGCATGGAATACGAGTCAACGCCCTGGTCATCCGGTGGGTGGTGAAGCCATGACGTTACGCGCTATGTTTCAATTTTTAATTATCTACAGTGGGTGATTTTTTGGCGGAGGGAGATTTTGATTTTGCAATCGGTTTTTTTTCTTTTGTCGAAGCTGATTTTCGACCAGATGTAGCTTGATGCTTTTTGGAGTCTTCGGCGACAATACATGCGACCATCGAATCCCCAGTGATGTTTACGGCAGTGCGTGTCATATCTAACAAACGATCAATACCAATAATCAAGGCAATACCCTCAATGGGCAAGCCTACTTGCGCCAGAATCAATGTCAAGGTGATCAATCCGACGCTGGGAACGCCCGCTGTGCCAATGGAGGCTAACGTCGCAGTTAATACCACCATCAGCATGTTGACTAAAGTCAATTCAATACCATAAGCATTGGCAATAAATACGGTGGCAACTCCTTGCATGATCGCTGTGCCATCCATATTGACAGTGGCTCCCAAAGGGACTACAAATGCTGCGACGGATTTTTTAATGCGTAATTTCTTTGTCAATGTTTCATAAACAATTGGGATCGAAGCATTGCTACTGGAAGTACTAAAGGCAAACAACATAGCTGGCGCCATTTTTTGAAAGAAATACAACGGTGGCATTTTACTTAACAAGATCAATAACACCGGATATAAGACAAAACATTGAATGGCCAATACCAACCAAACCGTGCCTAAATAACCCGCCATGTCTGCCAAAATACTAAATCCTAATTTGGCAAATACCACGGCAATCAAACAAAAAATGCCATAAGGTGATAAGCGAATAATCATGTGTACAAGAGTCATGACCACGCTATCAAGCCCGGTAAATAATTGTTTAATGCCTTGGCTTTTTTTCCCCGCCCAATGAATGGCCAGGCCGAATAAGATAGCAAAGATAATGATTTGCAATAAATCACCGGTGGCCAATGCGGCAAAAGGGTTTTGGGGAACTAAATCTAAGACAATACTTTTCACCGAGGTATCTGTGATCGGTTGAAAATCAGCGTCCGCGCTCAAATTCGCACCACGCCCAACCCCAACCAGGTTGGCGATGAATAAGGCGCAGGTGATGGCTATTGCGGTGGTGATTAGATATAATGCGAACGTTTTTGTCGCAATGCGGCCAAATTGATCTTCCTGCCCGAGATTACAAATGGCGGTTACTAATGACACAAATACGATGGGTACTACCAACATTTTGATTAAGGATAGGAAGATTTGCCCGCCAATATCGAGCAAATAATCAACCAGCCATAATTGTACAAAATCAAAGGGCAGTAAATTGAGGGTGATACCAAGTAGGCTGCCAAGCACTAAGGCGATGATAATCTGCTTGGTTAAATTAAATTTGGGACGAGAAAACGACATAATGTTAATGCTAGCAAAGATGAGGACAAATTGAAATGGGACAACAACTTTTACCCGTGATTCTTGCCGGTGGTCGCGGCGCAAGACTTTGGCCTTTGTCCAGAGGTATTTATCCGAAACAGTTTTTACCATTGATGGGTGAAACCACCATGCTGCAAGCCACGATCCAGCGTGCGCAAGGCATGGCTTGTTTACCACCGCTGGTTGTCTGTCAAGACACCCATCGATTTATGGTCGCTGAGCAATTGCGACAAATTGACGTGACGCCGACGAGCATTGTGTTAGAACCCCAAGGCCGTAATACGGCTCCGGCAATTGCATTGGCTGCTATAACGGCACAACAGCAAGGGAGCGATCCATTTTTATTAGTTTTGCCGGCGGATCATTACATCGATCAAGTGGCTCAATGGCAAACGGCGGTCGCTTTTGCCACAAGCGTGGCGCAACAGGATAAATTAATTACCTTTGGTATTTGCCCCAGCCAAGCGGAAGTGGGGTATGGGTACATCAAAGCAGGGATTCCCATCGCAGAGCAGGATACTTTGCAAGCACATACGGTGGCCCAATTTATCGAAAAACCAAATCATGCGGATGCACAACGTTACTGTGATGATGCCAATTATTTTTGGAACAGTGGCATGTTTTTATTTAAAGCATCGGTTTATTTATCTCATTTGGCCACGCACCAACCACAAATGTTGGCGGCTTGTCAGCAAGCGTTAGCCAATAGCAAAAATGATTTGGACTTTGTGCGTGTCGATGCAGAAACCTTTGCCGAATGTCCGGCTGATTCAATTGATTATGCGGTGATGGAAAAAACCCAAGACGCAGTGGTGATCCCACTGGATTTAACTTGGAATGATTTGGGATCTTGGGCGGCATTGTATGAAACCACCGAGAAAAATGAACAAGGCAATGTCGCGATAGGCGATGTGTTAAGTCGTGAATGTCACGATTGTTATTTGCGTTCAGAGCACCGTTTGGTGGCTGCCGTCGGTTTAGAAAACATCGTGGTGGTTGAAAGTGCCGATGCGGTGTTGGTTGCCGACATTCAGCAAGTGCAACAGGTGAAGCAAATTGTCAATGAATTGCAACAACAGCAACGTTCAGAGCACGAAACGCATTTAAAAGTTTATCGTCCATGGGGTGCGTATGAATGTTTGGATTTTGCCAATCGATTTCAAGTAAAACGAATCACAGTCAAACCAGGTGCCAGCTTGTCGCTGCAAATGCATCATCACCGTGCTGAGCACTGGGTGGTTGTAACTGGAACTGCGCTTGTACAAAAAGATGATCAACAAATTATGCTTAGTGAAAATGAATCAATCTACATCCCAGTGGGTACAAAACATCGACTCACCAATCCCGGTAAGGTCGAATTAGAAGTGATCGAAGTTCAAAGCGGTCATTACTTGGGAGAAGATGATATTGTACGATTTGAAGATCATTATGGCAGAGAGCAATA
>WLWR01000069.1 GCA_012103495.1 Legionellales bacterium | reverse complement strand
TTGACTTGTACCACAAATTCAACGTGACTTAATTGCAATGCACTGGCATCAACAGTTGGCCATGGTTGATCAATTATGACGCCAGCAAAGGCACATTGTTGCCACAATGCATGACAAAGATGCGGGGTGATCGGCGCCAACAATCGCAATAGAATATGCAAACCCTCGTTAATCAAAGGTTGGTAAGTGGATGGGTCAACCGCTAATTCGGTAATGATGTTAAATAATTTCATACTGCCAGAGACGACTGTATTGTATTGATAGCGCTGCATATCGTAATTGATTTGTTGCAGCACACTGTGGATAGCGCAGCGCGCCTGTTGCTGTGCATCGGTTAATGTAGCTTTGTCTTGATTGATGGCCAGCGATTGCATTTTTTGTTGAGTGACCAATTGCCATAGGCGTTTCAAAAAGCGATGGGCGCCTTCCACCCCACTGGCAGACCATTCCAAAGATTGCTCCGGGGGAGCCGCAAACAAAACAAACAAACGCACCGTGTCTGCACCGTATCGATCGATGAGAGCATTGGGATCGACGGTATTGCCTTTGGACTTTGACATTTTTATACCATCTTTGAGTACCATGCCTTGGGTTAATAATTCGGTGAAAGGTTCATTGCCTTTTACCAAATTTAAATCGCGTAATAATTTATGGAAAAAGCGCGCGTACAATAAATGCATTACCGCATGTTCAATACCGCCGATGTAATGATCCACCGGTGTCCAATAATTAACGCGTTCATCCAGCATTTGTTGATCTTGATCCACATTGGCAAAGCGCGCGTAATACCAAGACGATTCAACAAAAGTATCTAAAGTATCGGTTTCCCGCTTGGCCGGCGCTTGACACGTCGGGCAAGTGGTATTGACAAATTCAGCGCAAGCGGCCAATGGTGATTGTGTTTGATTAAAATCAACTTCGGTTGGCAAAACCACTGGTAATTGATCATCAGGCACTGGCACCACGCCACAAGTTGGACAATGGATCATAGGAATCGGTGTTCCCCAATACCGTTGGCGACTGACGCCCCAATCACGCAGCCGATAATGAGTTTGCGCTTCTCCCAACTGGTGCTGTTGTAAATACTCAGTAATCTGTTGACATGCTTGCGTCGAAGTCATGCCATCAAAGGATCCTGAGTGAATTAATTTGCCATGTTCAGTAAACGCTTGCTGAGTTAAATCAATAGCGTGCCCATCCAGCGGGACAATCACTTGTTTGATCGGTAACTGATATTGCTTAGCAAATTCAAAATCCCGTTGATCATGCGCAGGCACCGACATCACCGCGCCACTGCCGTATTCCATCAGGACAAAATTAGCAATCCAAATCGGTACGGGTTGTTTGGTAATCGGATGAATCGCTCGCAAACCGGTGTCAATACCATGTTTTTCCATGGTAGCCAATTGTGCTTCGGCCAATTGAGTGGTTTGCCACTGTTCTACTTGCTGTGCCAAGCTGAGATTTTGTTGCAACACTTGTTGTGCTAATGGATGATTACTGGCAATAGCCAAATAAGTCACACCCATTAGCGTATCTGGACGAGTGGTAAAAACCTCCAGTGACATAGATTGATCAAGGACTTGAAAGTGGACATTCACTCCTAGCGATTTCCCAATCCAATTGCGTTGCATGGTTTTAACTTGCTCCGGCCAGTGGGATAAATCGGCTAAGCTTTCTAACAGTTCATCGGCGTAATCAGTAATTTTAATGAACCACTGTGAAATTTCTCGTCGTTCGATGGATGCACCTGAACGCCAACCACAACCATCAATGACTTGTTCATTGGCTAGTACAGTTTGATCCACCGGATCCCAATTGACCATAGCATTTTTTTTATACACCAAACCGCGTTGATACAGTTGGAGAAACAACCATTGTTCCCAGCGATAATAAGCTGGATCACAAGTGGCGAATTCACGACTCCAATCGTAAGCAATACCCAGTCGCTGCAATTGTTGACGCATGTTGGCAATGTTCTGTTTAGTCCATGCTGCTGGTTGGACATCGTGTTTGATCGCTGCATTCTCTGCAGGTAAACCGAACGCATCCCAACCGATGGGATTCAACACATTAAACCCTTGCATACGTTGATATCGCGCCATCACATCGCCCAATACATAATTACGAACATGGCCTATGTGCAAACTGCCACTGGGATAGGGAAACATACATAGGGTATAAAATTTAGGCTGATCACTGTGTTCGCTGGCAATAAAACAGTGTTGGTCTTGCCAAAATTGTTGAGCTTGTTGTTCGATGGATTCAGGTTGATAGTTGCTCATCATAAACTCACTGGGGTTGATGTAACTGGGTCGCAGCAAAAAATGTATTGGCCAATAAACTGTGAATGGTCATTGGCCCGACGCCACCGGGTACTGGTGTGATCATTTTAGCGATTGATTGGACGCTAGCAAACTCTAAATCTCCGCGCAGACGGCCATCGGCCAAACGGTGAATACCAACATCGATGACAATGCTGCCTGGTTTAACCCAATCGGGTTTGACCACATCTTGATGACCGGTGGCAACGATTAACAGATCGGCTCGTTGCACATGACTGGCCAATTCTCGAGTAAAACGATGACACACGGTGGGGGTGGCGCCGGCCAATAGCAATTCCAATGACATGGGACGTCCAACAATGTTGGATGCGCCAACCACGGTGGCATTCAACCCACGCACATCCACTTGATAGTATTGCAACAATTGGATGATGCCATAGGGTGTGCAAGGGCGTAGTAATGGCCGGCGTTGCGCCAAGCGGCCTAAATTGTATGGGTGAAAACCATCAACATCTTTGTCCGGGTGAATGCGTTCTAAAATCATGTCGGCGTCGATTGAAGCGGGTAGGGGTAATTGGATCAAAATGCCATCCACCGTCGTATCATGGTTGAGTTGATCAATTAATTGTAACAATTGTGCTTGAGAGATATCGGCAGTTAAATGATGAAATTGGTTATAAAATCCGGCCTCTACACAGGCTTTGCGTTTATTGGTAATATAAATTTCCGAAGCGGGGTCGTCACCGACCATGATCACGGCCAACCCTGGTTGTCGATGGCCTTGCGCCAGCCAATGATCGACTTGTTGATGCAATTGAGCGCGTAGTGTTTGCGCCACCAACTTGCCGTCTAACCGCTGCGCCGTCATGGATGTCTGTCTCACTATCAATGATTGAAATGCAGCGTATGGTAGCATAGGGCCTAAAGGCTCGCTATCCCTGAATTATCTCATTTTGTATGACTTTTTGACCAAGATTCACCAGGCTATGGTTCGGGATTTCTCTCATCTGAACTTACCATGGCACGGCGGTGTTTTTCACACATTACCAAAAGATGCAGGAAGCATTTTGATGAATAAAATCGGGGACAGTATACTTAATTCTTAGTGGTATAAATAAGTATACTGTCCCCCGATTTTGATTTACCCGATTTGTATAAATATAAATAAGTATACTGTCCCCCGATTTTTAAGTGCTCTTTAATAAAATATTAAGTTATATCTGGTATTGTCACAGAATTATTGTATTTACTAGAGACAATAAGCTGTAGTTTGTTTTTAAAGAGGTGGTTATCTATGTCTGGTCGAGGTCTACGAGATGCACAAAGTAGTACGGGGACGTTAGCTAAATATATTAGGGATGCGACGGTATATGTCAGCCCTAATAATATCGACTCTGCTATCATAACAAGTCAGGAACAACTTACTGAATTATTTTGCGCAATTGAGGCAGGGGATTTATTAGATATAAGTCCAATCATTGAGAGTGAAATGTTTTTTAGTGACCAAAAAAATGAGCAAGGTGACACTCTTTTGATTGCAGCGATTAAAGCATTGGATGAAAAAGAAGAGTCAGATGAAAAATATTCGCAGCGACTTAAAATTTTGACGACTCTGGCAGCTCATTCATCGATCCGTTTTGATACAGTCGACTCAAAAGGAAACACAGCTTTGATGGTGGCTGTACAAAGTTCTTCATTACAAGCTGTGCAACTACTATTAACTAAGGGCCGTATTAAAAAAACCAGCATTACAACGTGTAACAATGATGGTAACACAGTATTGATGTTAGCCATCCAACAAGCTTTATCTGATGATGATGCTGCTGCTAATATTCTTAAAATAGTAATAGGTGCGATAAATCAAAATTTAAGCTCAGATTTTCTACTCCTGGACGAACTTGTGGTTAAATCATTTGAAAGTCCCGAGAGCAAGCAACCAAATCTTGATCAATTACCGGAAGAGTCAGATTTTCCACTCCTGGGCGAACCCGTGGTTAAATCATTTGAAAGTTCCGAGAGCAAGCAACCAAATCTTGATCAATTACCGGAAGAGTCAGATTTTCTACTCCTGGACGAACTCGTGGGCGAACTAGAGGTTAAATCATTTGAAAGTCCCGAGAGCAAGCAACCAATTAAAACAAGCGATACAAAAAAAACTGCAATAGGAGGGGCTGCTGGGGCTACTACTTCCGCCACAGCGGCACTTGTGACATTCATAGTGGTCACTGCTAGCAGCATACCGCCCGTTCTTTTTACCTTAACAGTCGTTGGCATTGCAGCAGCGAGTGGATTTTTAATAGGTGCTGGCATAACCTATGCCGCAATAAAAATTCACTGCTTTTTTAAAGAGCGGTCTGTAACTGACGAGAGTGTAGATCACTTACTTGCCCGTCAGTTTGATCAAGTAAACGAGAAGTACTATCATAACCAAAGTCTCAGTTTGGTGAACGGCTAGATACATTATATTCTTTCTCATCTGGTGTAGCAGAACGAACTGGGTTAGCTGTGGGTGCTGAAGATAGAGCAACAAGTATATTATAAAATTCGTTCCCATCACCAATGGCCATGATTTGTTGCGGTGAATAGCCATAATCCGCCATAAGTTCTACGGCATAAACATGATTTAAAAGTCGAATATGCCGCCCAAGCTCGCGCTGATCACCAATGGCTATGATTTGTTGCGATGTATAATCATAATACCTCATTAGCTCTATTGCATTGGGATCATCTAGTAATTTATTTTTACTATTACTACAAAACATAAATTGTCCTTTACGTTGTTTCGGTGGGGGCAAAAGTCTATCTCCTTGATACGAACGTAGTCAAGCAACAAACTTAGGCATTGGAAATCGGGGGACAGTATACTTAATTCTTAATGGTATAAATAAGTATGAGGCCGATGGGTTAGATTGGTGAGCGACTTAGCATTTATTACTTCCGGTAAAGTTGATTACCGGAAGTAATGCTTGTGCTCTCAGTAGTAGTAGAAATTTGTGAACGGTCAGACTTTTCATCATCTTGGCCATGACTTGAAAATAGTAAACCTGAAACCTTCTTTGCTGCACTCTCGTTCGCTGCAACCCCTAGCACAAGTAAAATTACGCCAAGAACAGCCCCGATTCCGATTACACTAGGAGATGCTAACGCTAAGGCGCCAACAATAAGGCAAGCTGTTCCAACCACGAATAATAAAGCAGGGGTAACTGTCTCAACAGGCGTTTTTTCATCGCCACACACAATATTATCACTAGCTAACACTCGTGCAGAACTATCAGGAAGATTAAAAAAAGTTGGTTGATTTACCATATAATACTGTATGTGATTAAAAATTAAATTTTAGAGCCTTTTCTCAGTAAGAGCAATTAAAATTCAGCCTGTCTGTCGCTAACACGTAAATGAAAAGTGTTACCGATTTTTTTAGCGAGGTTGATTTAACTTTGTCAACTCAGTTTCGATTATTGGTTTTAAAACTTTTTGATTCTTGAATGAACATTCCTGTCCAACAGTTTTAGTCTTATACAGCTCATCGTGAAGAAAACGACTGAAAGATCGTTGCTGTGTTCCAGAACGGCTGTAAGCAGTGGCTGTTAATTGAATGACAACAGGGTATTCGTCTGTCGCAAGTATTTCTTGTACTCGCTTGATACCACTACTGCCATGATGCCAATATTTTGTGCGTAATTGAGGATAAAAAAGGCAAAAGAAACCTTGGGTTTGCTCTGGTTTAACAATATTGAGGAATCGATGTCCAGGCGCATGATTCCGACGAAATTCTAAATAACGGTTACAAGCTTGTTTGATCGCTTGCAGTTGATCCTTTTGATCTTGGTTGCTGTCCCCTATTCCACTTTGGCTAGAAGCCGGCGCTTGTTTACTATCCTCTACGCCACTTCGGCTAGAAGCCGGTGCTTGTTTGCTATCCTCTACGCCACTTTGACTAGGGTCTGGCTTTACTACTCTGCTTTGGCGAAGATCTATCTGCAAAATATTGCTAGCACATGTTCTTACGGCAAATTCCCGACTGTTCTGAATTTTTTCTAACTCGCTTTTCACGGTTTCATTGCATTGTGCCGATAGGGCTAAAAATAATTGTGCATTGTGGATGTGATCCTCAAGGTTGGGATATTCGTGTTTACTAGCATTGGTATTCGCTCTGGCCAAATAGGATACCAGCAAGAGTATTCTTTTATCTGTTTCTATCATTTGCTCTACGTAGAATGACAATATAGAGCTTAATGACCGTTCTGATTGATACAACTGTAAACACTGAGTAGATAATAATTGAATAACAGCATACTCGTTTGGTTTAATAGCTATGCAGAGTTGATCGAAAGCTATCATGAAAATTTAACATCCTTATACAGGTTAATTAGTATTTGTGTGGTAAAGAGCAACCTTATTAAGGCTGCTCTCTAGAGCGTCGGTTCACTACATAATAAGACAACAAGAACTGGCTTCTCCTGTGATCTCCCGTAAATACTGCTGAGGCAAAGCCATAAGGGAACTAGTTTCTGGAAGAAACTCTGCTAATTCAGGGCTGGCCTCTAGCAAGACAGCGCGTGCCCAAGTCAAACAATTATGACCTGGCTGTTGCGAAGAAAGACGTGGGGCAGTTGCATTGTTACCGGAATATTGGTATGTGTGTTCAGTTTTCATCTGGATTGAAATGATTTCTTTTAACCCCTCTACTGTCTGCTTAGGCATCTCAAATGCTTTACAAGGATAGCCTTGTTCATCCTTCATAATATGTTGATCAAAATAGTCTTTCAGACTGGCGAAGTTTTGTAATCCTGCAAGATGCTTCCCCCAAAATTGACCTTCTTTAGGTGCTACAATTTCAGCGAGATTAAATTTTTTCTCAGCCTCTTTACTCTCCTGTTTAAACCCAAAATTATATACTGTCAAACTATTACTTCCGTTTTCATTTCTACCTTGTATGACTATAAATGCATGATTATTCTTTTTAGCTATAAGAGCGACAGCATAGATTTCCGAACTAACTGAATCGACACCTTTGAATAAAGACTCTGTTATTTGGGAATGCTGGTTATTATTTTTTTCATCTACATCGGATGTAAAAAGATGCTGTGATTTTGGCATAATTTTCCTCATAATATAAAAATCTAAACTACATGACAAGACATTTTGTCGCTGACTTCGGGTTACGTGGTTGGTTCAAAGCCTCCTCTGTTAAAATTTTTAATGCTAATAATTTTTCACCGATCCAGGGAGGTTTTTGAAAAAACTTCACTCTGCTTCCTGATGACGACTCTGACTCGAGTCTATACGGCTGTTCTGTCTCAAGATCTTCAATGATGCGGTATCCTTTTGTTTTGTTTACTGAGCTAGTCACAATTTGAGGCTTAGAATTAGCAGGGATAAGTTTGTTTAACAAATCAATGCGGTTTTCACCACAATATGGATTTTGCACCTGCTCCATACTCACACATCGAACATAGTTAACCTTATCTTCGACGACTAACTGGTAAGGTAAGATAAAAGGGACTCCTTTGGCCGTGAGGCCTTCAACAATTAAAAAATCATTCTGGGGATTTTTAGATTGAATCCAATGATCAACTAAGGTTTGGTTTTTTCCTTATTACTCAATTGTTGAGCCAAGAAACGAGGAGCGGCTTTGCGTGCATATTGCATGGCCGTTTCGCTAGGA
>WLWR01000068.1 GCA_012103495.1 Legionellales bacterium | reverse complement strand
GTACTTGCATGACAATGTACCGCAGGGGGGATTGCGGTTGTTTGGGCGGCACGTGCTGGGCTGTAATGAATGGCGCCCACATCCAACATCGATTGATTGGGAAAGGCTTGGCTAAAGGTTTGATTGACCCAATCGATCAATGCCGGTTGTGAACGAAAATTGGTTTGCAATTGAATGAATTGCAAGGGCATTTGTCCCACACCATGGGCTTTGACTTGCAAAAATAGGCTCACTTCAGCAGCGCGGAAACGATAAATCGACTGCATGGGATCGCCCACTAAAAATAATGTACGACCTTCATCAGCTTGCCAATCTTGGGTTAATTGTTCTAGCAAACGAAATTGATGAATCGAAGTGTCTTGAAATTCATCGATTAATAGATGATGAATTTGGCCATCCAAACGCAATGCCAATTCCGATGGATTTTCCAATGCGCCTAAGGCTTGTGTCGCGCTTGCGGCCACTTCAATAAAATCAACGCAGTTGGCTTGTTCAAACACTAATTTTAATTGTGCACACAACAGTGGTAACACGGTGATCAACCCATCCACCATGCGCCATTGTTGATCGCTATAGCGGGGTGGGGGGCACTGCTTGCAATGGATCAACGCTTGTTGCAACGCAGGGTAGTCGGGCAGTACCGCTAACAATTGTTGCATGCGGTTCTTCATGGTTTTGAATAGTTCGGCCTGTTGGCGATGTTCATTCGGGCTGGGAAAACCACAGTTTTTATCTACTTTTTTACGCCAATGATTGTTTTTGGTTAATAACCAATGTGCGATCGCAACCCATGTCTTGTGATCAAATGTTGTTGTCATTGCTGGATCACGATAAGCAAACAACGGTGCTTTTGCTGTCTGACTGTGACAACGGGCAAATTGAAACAACGCTTCTAATTCAGGCCAAACAGTCTCAGGTAATGCACGATCAAGAGTTGTCAAACTATCATCAATGATGTGTTGTAGCCCTTGTTCTAAACGTTGGCGTTTGTGCTGGTGATTGGCAGTAAATAATAAATAAGGCAACCATTGATCACGGCAGGCCAACAAATTTACCAATAAATTTTCCAACCGATAGGCTTGATTTTCGACATGCAGTAACAAATCAGCCAAGGCTGAGTACCAAGAGTCGTGAGGTTGCGTTTGATGGATGAATTGGTCGGCGGCTTGTTGATAGTAAAGTCGAGGCCGTTCGGCGACATGCGTTTGTCCGCCCAAGCCACTGAGCAAAGGCATTTGTCGAGTGAGTTTGGCGCACAAGGCGTCCAGTGTCATAATTTGCAATCGATTGGGATTTTCCAACAATTGCCACTGCCCCCGTTGATCGGCTTGCATGGCGGCGTGAGCCAGTTGCCATGATGTTTGTTGATGAGATTCATTTGGACAAGGTGCGTGGGTAGCGGCAATTAGGGTTTGCAAAACTCGCTCGCGCATTTCATTGGCTGCTTTGCGGGTAAATGTCAATGCGATGATGTGTTCTGGTTGGGCAACTTGGCTGAGTAAACGCAAAAACCGTTGAGTTAGCAATCCGGTTTTACCTGAACCGGCCGGTGCTTGCACCAGATACGATTGGCTAGGATCCAATGCTTGCTGACGGTCAAGTTGATCGGGGATGATGGTCATGAGCATGCATCCTGAATACGACACAAGGCATGCAATTGGCACACGCGACACACACCGGATTGTGGATCGATGTTAGCAATGCCTTGCTGGAACGCTTGGCTTAATTGGATCAATTGGGTGTGCCAATGCCGTTGTTGATCGGACCAATCGGTTGCATCGGCTGTTTTGAGTCGTTCGAGTGGGGTAATCCCTTCAATGTCGGTGGCTTGATCACTCACACCTTTAAACCCCAATTCATGGGGGGTTACTTGAGCAAAACTGATGGCATCGGGACTGGGATCGACCAAGCTGTATAACGGCAATTGAGGTTGTGCCAAACGCTCACCGAACCAATCATTCATTGAGGAAACACCGGTTTTATAATCAATCACCAATCGTGCACCGCTGGCTAATTGATCCACCCGATCGCAACGCACTGTGATCGACAATCCAGCCACCTCTAAAGAATAGGTTTGCTCCACGGCAATGACTTTGAAATCAGGTCGTTGTTGTTCCAAGGTAAGCCAACGGCTTAACAAACGCTGTAAACGTTGTTTCTCTAAATCGATGAACAATGGTTGGGTGGGATCATGTTCAAGAGCCGTCAATGCGCGATCAATACATTGATCTAGAATTTGCCCAAGTTGGGTTGGAGAGAGGGTCGTTAATTGTTCATGAGTTTGGATCTGGCGCCAAAAATAATCCAAAGCGCGATGCACCAGTTGACCATGATCCAGCGCACTTACACCAGTAACTGGCGCTTGGTATGGTGCTACTTGCAAACGATATATAGCAAACGCACGAAATGGACATTGAGCTTGTGCGGTTAAAATACCACTGCCACCTCGTATCGATTGTGTGGATTGAGGTAAGGGTACGGCTACCTCTTGCCAACTTTCTAAATCAGCAGCTTGTTGATTAAAATCTAGCTGCGTCAGTGGTTGATGAGGAATATCAACCATTGGCCATTGCGTGTAGAGCCGGCTCAATTGTCGATGACGTTCTCCGGCTTGCTGGGCAAAACTAAGATGCAAGTATCGACATCGTTGCTGCCATTGTTGCGTGGATTGTTGAGCAAATTGCCATTGTTGATCGGCGCTGGCATGAGGCACTTGATGATGGCGTTGCAATGCTTGAGGTAATAAAGGATTGGGGGTTGGTGAGGGGGGCCAGGATTCATCATCCATGCCCATCACCCATAAATGTTCAAACCACATCCCGATCGGTGGTTGCTGATGGAACAGTTGAATGGTGTTTTGTGCGCTAGCCGATGGCCAAGTGTGGATGAGGGCTAATTGATTCACGCAATGCAATGCTTGTGTCAGTGACATCGATGGCAATACACCATCTAAGCCGGCAAACGTTTGCAACATGACTTGCCATTGTTCGATTAATGCTTGTTCATTGCTAGAAGGTGTGCGTTCCCCCGGCCAACCTAATAGGGTTAAGCATTGCCAAAATAGTTGTCCCCAGTAACTGACCATGGCAGTGGCTGGTTTGGGCAATTGCTGCACTTGCTGCAACCGTTGCAGCAACGTGCTTTGTGAAAATGTTGATAATTGAGTGGATAATGCGGTTAATGACCAGCTTGTTATTGCTTGGGCAACGAGGTATTGATCTAATTGACTGTAATGAAAAAAATCACTGTCAGCTTGATGGATGAATGGTGAACGCAACCAGCGACGGATGAGTGATGTTGGTAATGTTTCAGTCAGCCAGCGTAAACTGATCAACGCAGTGTGAATAATAGGATATTCAGTGAGTGGTTGGCTAATGAGCAGGGGGGATGTTTGCGCATCGCTAAGTTGGGCATTGGTGCTGGCAATCTTTTTTGCCAGCGTCTGCAAATTTGGGACGACACAGGCAACCGGCCCTTGATGGGCTTGTTGATGTGCCCAGCTTAACATGGTTTGTAATTCCATTGTTTCATTGGTAAATACACTGGTTTGCATGTGTGCTGGTGACCTAGTGAGTGTTACATCCGTGACCGAACTGTAATGCTGCAAACTGTGAATCAGTGTTTGCAATTGTGGCGTGTGCTCTTCAAATCCAACTAAAAAAATGTGATTGGGCCAAGTCAATTGATCCAGTCGTGATAATAAGGCATCGCTGATTTGTACCAAACTGATGCAGTGATGGGTGTGACAGTGATGATGAAATTGTTGTTGCCAATGCCAAAAGTAATGACAATCCAGGGTGACTTGGAACGATGATTCTGTGATCGGCAATTGCCACTGATGCAGCAGTGTCCAAGCTTGGCATGCCAAATGAGCCAGTTGTGATAAATCCATGGTACGGGGTGGGGGATGTTGCTCAATAATGTGACGCCATATTAAAGGTTCTACCGAGGGTTTTATTGGAATGGCTGGATTGGTGGTTTGCAACCATTGACGGGTTAACCAGCCACTGAGTGAAATAATGTCGGGTGTGGGCCAAGTCAATCGCCCGTCTTGTTGTTGTCGGTGATGATAATCGTGGGTCAGTTGTTCAGCTAAGTGCGATTGTGGCGTAATGATCGTTGCGGGTAGTTGAAACTGTGCCCACAACGAATCAAAAAATGAATCAAAAACAGCATTATTCATCCGTTTCAGATTTAATGATCATATACCCGACGCCACGGATGGTTTTAATATAATCGGCATTTAATTTTTTACGTAAGTTATGGATGTGAACTTCCAACGCGTTACTATCCACATCCACTTCCCAACCATAGATGCTTTGCATCAACACTTCGCGGGATAATACTTGGCCGACGTTTTCTAATAACTTATGCAGTAAATCGAATTCACGCCGTGGTAATTGGACAGCTTTATCATCCAATGTAACCACGTGTGCTGCAGGATCCAACGTCACATTCTTATAACTTAGCAAGGTGTCTGCGCGGCCGGCCGATCGACGAATCAATGCACGAATGCGTGCTGACAGTTCTTCTAAATCAAAGGGTTTTGCTAAATAATCATCCGCACCTTTGTCCAATCCTAAAATGCGATCTTCAATGGTTTCTCGAGCAGTTAAAATAATCACCGGAGTGGTGTTACCTTGAGAGCGAATGGTTTCGAGAATATCAATGCCTGACATTTTGGGCAAACCCAAATCCAAGATGATTAAGTCAAAATGTTCCGTACGCAGTGCAACCAATGCCGACTGTCCGTCTTTGAGCCAATCGACAGTATAATTCATTTGACTTAAACCTATTCTGATTCCATCGCCTAATAATTCGTCATCTTCGACTAATAGCAATCTCATAAATATCCACTCCGAACTTAGATTGTTAGAAAAATTATTGTACTCGGCTCGAAAGCCTGTTCAAGATTTATTTTACACTCAAATTGAATTTTACCATTCAGAAACAATCAATTTGTTTGAGTAGTTAATTATTTTTTTGTTTAAGAAAAAATAATTACCCAAACGCTTGTTGATTAATCAAATTTTTAATTCAATTTTATGAGTATTTTTATTCTCAAGCGGCGCGAATTCTATCACCAGATGAGCTTGGTAACTAGTGATGTTTTACTTTTGATATCATGAACTTAACAAATTTATTGATTTTCTGTGTAAGTGATATAACTCGGAAGCAAAAATAGCACAGATAGTGATATAAGAATCATCATCACAAGGGTTGTTGGTGATCCATTTTAATTCTTTATAACAATATTCAAGCATAAAACCTTGAAAAAAAGTCATCACGCCCAATATTAGCGATGAGTTATTTTGTAAGGTATGACATCGATGGGAGTAGACATGGCTGAACAAGCACAAAAACAAACGCTGCATTTTCAAACTGAAGTTGAACAACTGATGGATTTGGTAGTGCATTCCTTGTATAGCAACAAAGAAATTTTCTTACGAGAATTAATTTCAAATGCATCGGATGCTTTAGATAAATTAAGATTTTCAGCATTGTCCGATGCCAACTTATATGAGCAAGACCCTGATTTAAAAATTCAAGTGACGGTTGATGAAAAATTAAAAACCATCACCATCACCGACAATGGGATTGGTATGAGCCATGATGACATTGTGGAGCATCTAGGAACCATTGCCAAATCAGGCACCAAAGAATTTTTAGCACAGTTGACCGGTGATCAAGCGAAAGATTCAAACTTAATTGGGCAATTTGGGGTAGGGTTTTATTCTTGTTTTATTGTCGCTGATAGAGTGGTGGTACGATCACGACGTGCAGGATTAGCTGCTGATGCGGGCGTACAGTGGGAGTCGACTGGGAAAGGCAGCTACACGGTAGAACCAATTACCAAATCAGAGCGGGGGACCCAAGTCACTTTATTTTTAAAACAAGATGAGAAAGACTTTTTAAGTGCATGGCAATTACGTCACATTGCCACTAAATATTCGGATCATATTACTTGGCCAATTGAAATGGTGAAAGTTGCTTCGCCTACTGAAGAAGATAAGCAAACTGACGAAGAACAAACCAGTGATTCGCAACCCGTGGAAATGGAAACGGTCAATCGCGCCACGGCCCTGTGGACGTTGCAAAAGAGTGAGATTACCGATGCGGAATATCAAGAGTTGTACAAACACCTTGCGCATGATTTTGACGATCCATTGACGTGGACACACAGTCATGTTGAAGGACGACAACACTATATCAGCTTACTGTACATTCCCAAGCATGCACCGTTTGATTTATGGAATCAGGAAGCCAAGCATGGTTTGAAATTATATGTGAAACGCGTATTCATTATGGATGATGCCAGCCAATTTTTACCACGCTATTTACGGTTTGTAAAAGGGATCATTGATTCCAGTGATTTGCCATTGAATGTGTCACGTGAAATTTTACAAGACAATAAACTGGTAGAAACCATTTGTTCTTCATGTGTAAAGCGAGCACTAAGCTTGTTAGAAAAATTAGCAGCTAATGAGCCTGAAAAATATCAAGCTTTTTGGCAAGAGTTTGGCATGGTGCTCAAAGAAGGACCGATTGAAGATTTTGCCAATCGTGAACAAGTGGCTAAGTTATTACGTTTTGCCAGTACTCATACAGGCGAGGCAGAGCAAACAGTTTCATTGCCAGATTATATAAGTCGAATGAAAGAAGGGCAGGATAAAATTTATTTTATTACCGCCAGCTCATTCAATGCAGCGAAAAACAGTCCGCATTTGGAAATTTTTCGCAAGCAAGGGATTGAAGTCTTATTGTTATCCGATCGTATTGATGAGTGGCTGGTCAGTCACTTAACCGAGTTTGATGGTAAGAAATTACAATCGATTACCA
This sequence comes from Legionellales bacterium, assembly GCA_012103495.1. Taxonomy (GTDB): domain Bacteria; phylum Pseudomonadota; class Gammaproteobacteria; order WLWR01; family WLWR01; genus WLWR01. The sequence continues at coordinate 1,123 of WLWR01000068.1, read as the reverse complement.
AAGGTGAGCTTGACTTGGGTGAATTGGCTCAAGAAGATGAACAAGAACAACAAGCTGAAGAAGAAGCTTTAAAATGTAGTGGAGAACTAATAGATCTTTATTATATTATAGAAGAAAAGTATAAAATAGTCCATATACCTGTTCCATTAAAGCGTAGAGGACGACCAAAAAAAGTTATATAAATGAAAGTATCACATGAAGTACCTCGCTGTTTATTAACAGCATCTCCTGAATTTAATGATTACGATTATGCTCTACCTCACTTGTTTGATCAAGATGAAGAATATCTACAATATTTTATGGATGCAAAAGCAGAGGGTCGTTACATTATTATGGATAACTCACTTCATGAATTAGGAGAAGCATATAACCATGAAAGATTACGTTATTGGGTTAACATAATAGAACCAGATGAATTTATTGTTCCTGATGTTTGGATGCAATGTGCCCAAACAGCGGCTCAGGCAAAATATTGGTTACAATTTAAATATCCTAAAAAAACTAAACTAACAGCTGTAATTCAAGGTGAAAATAAAAATCAAGCATATTTATGCGCAAGTTTATTAGCTGGATTAGGGTATAAAAAATTATGTGTATCTTATGGTGCTACTTGGTATAACGATTTTTTCCCACATACTAACATAGATATGGGGAAAGCATTAGGTAGAGTACGATTTGTACAAGGATTATTAAATTTAAAACAATTAAAAGATATTAAATTTCATTTATTAGGTTGTTCAATACCACAAGAATTTAGTTGGTATGATAATAATCCTAGAATTGAATCAATTGATACTTCAAACCCAGTAATGGCAGCTTTAGATGGTACTAGATATAGTAGTAATGGTATGAATTACAAACCAAATGCTAATATGAATGATTTTTTTGATATTAAATTTGAAGATGTTAAATACGAAGATATTATTTACAATACAACACAATTTAGAATAATTAATAATTTAAAACCAAAACAGTTATGATGTCACTTTATGATTACCAAGGTCACGCAGATAAAGACGGGACAGGATTAAAAGTTAATGCTTATGCAAAATTAAGAAATACCCCTAATAAAAAACGAAAGTTAAATTTTGGAAAGTATGATGAAGTATTTTTATATAATAAA
>WLWR01000067.1 GCA_012103495.1 Legionellales bacterium | reverse complement strand
AGTGCCACCACACCTTGCAATGGATAAACTAACAGTAAAATGCCAAAGATTCCTGCAATCAAACCACCCAGTAGTGACCACCAGAATCCCGGCTCATGACGTTCCATGATCGCGGTCACCGCCTGAATCAGTCCGGCGAAAAACAAAACAAAGCCAATAATAATTTCAACAGCCAGTGTCGTCACCCCGGGCATTAACAATGCAATAATCCCCAAAATGACCAGTAAAATGCCTTGGGCGACTAAAAAACCGCGCGCTTGAGTCATGGTATTCATAAATCCTCTCCTTGTTGTTATGCTGATTGACAAAACCATACAACTCCTCAATGGTTTCGTCATTGTTATAACAAATTCAGGATTGTTTCGCCAATGAATTTACCCGTGGTTAAACACACCGAGTCACAAAACTTTCATTGTTTGGCAAATCACTTTACTGGAAAAACCAGCCTCTTTAGGTTATTCTCGAACAACCATTTTGTGTTTGGACAAATTAATTAGTAGTACATCGATGAGTATTCAATTACAAGAGTTTATTCAAGCTTCGCAGATCATTGATCGATATTATTGGACAGAAGCCGCCGACGCAGTTTATCAAGACAATGAAATCACTGCCGTTAAAACCTTTTTAAATTATCCAGGCTGTAATGTCGTATTAGCCCATCACGTTGCCGAGGATCAATTAGCTGATCAATTTAATAAGATCAATGCCTTTTATGGGCCGTCCAACTATTGGTCATGGGAAATTTTCCCCTGGAGCACCCCCAAAACCTTAGAAACATTTTTAACAGAGCAAGGGTTGCAAAAACAACCCGGACAAAAATACTATGCCAAAGCTTTACACGATGTCACCAAACCAAAGCTTCCCCATGATTTATTGATCCAGCGCGTTGAAACCGAACAGGAAATGGATCAATGGCTCAAACCAGTAATTCAAGCCTTTCAATTGGATCCACAAAATGCGGAATTTGACATTCGTTCCAACAAACGGTTATTGCAAAAACCACAGCGGTTCGTACATTACACCGGTTACTTGGAAGATGAACCGATATTGGCTGCCGTGTTTACCTGTCATCCTCCTTATGTGCGCATTGATAGCATCGCCACCTTGCCGCGTTTTCAAGGAAAAGGTTATGGGCGTGTGTTTGTAGAACGCTGTTTGGCCAATGCTCGCGGATTGGGATATGAATATGCTTTTTTAGCCACCATGCCAAAGACAGAAGGGTTTTACACCACACTGGAATTTCAACCCATTGCCTCATATTACAGCATGGTCAAAGTACGCTTGTGATTGATTTAGCAGTGCTGTCGAAACAAATAAGCGCCAATATGCGCATCCTATTGGAATGGTTGATCATTTTGTGGGGCATTCATATTGTCAATGCCATTGTCAGATATCGCTTGTTAATACTGGGTATTTATCCGCGTAAACTCTGGGGATTACCTGGTATTGTGTTTGCTCCTTTTTTACATGGTAATTTTGGTCATCTGTTTTTTAATTCCATCCCTCTGTTTGTACTGGCTCACTTTATGTTGATATCCACCGGATCACTGTTTTATCCAATCAGTGGTTTGATCATTGTGTTGGGCGGGTTTGGCGTTTGGCTCATCGGCCGTAGCGCTTTGCATGTGGGCGCCAGTGGATTGATCATGGGATACTTTGGTTTTTTGCTGACCATGGCGTATCAGCAGCAAAGTGGCTTAGCATTATTGTTGGTTGGGGTCTGTTTGTATTATTTTGGTGGATTGGTGTCCGCCTTGGTCCCCTCTTCCACCCGCGAATCGTGGGAAGGTCATCTGTTGGGATTTTTAGCCGGTGTCACCGCGGCTCTGTTATTTTTATCTGGGTGGTTTTCCAGTTGGTTTTAATGTTTATAGCCAAAACACCAGCAATTTTCCGTTAAACCAATATTGCGGATCGTATGTGGTGTGTTGGCAGGAATTTTGATTTCTTCACCCGGCTTGGGATATAGAGTTTGACCGTGGATGGTTAGGGTAATTTCACCGGTTAACAACATAAAAACTTCATCGGTGGGATGAACAAAATCATGCCACACTTGCCCTGGGGGATCATGCCAAAGACTAAAACTGTAACCCCGTTGATGCCATTGAAATTGTAATTCCTGTGCCGATACCATCATACTCGCAACCTCTTACCCACCGATAACGTGGTTTCAAAATCCAAGGCTCTCTGTTCAAATAATAGCCTACCCGGATCAATGGCGGCGCTTGCGACGTTTGCTGGTAGGAGGCAAAGAAAACCAATCTTCATCGGTAATGGGATGAAAATAATCAGCCTCATCAATTAACAATTGAGAGGTGGTTTTGAGAACTGCGGCAATTTCAACTCGTACCCCTTCGGATTTTAAGTGGCGAACCAATTCAACATAATCGGAATCTCCGGACATGATAATCAGCGTATCCACTTTACTGGCCAGTTGGGTGGCTTTGATGGTCAATGGAATGTCGGCACTCTTATGACACGGACGCACTGAACCATGGTAATTAGTATGCAACCGCTCGGCGAGCTTTGCCGAAATCGACGTACCTTCACGAAAATAAATCAACCGATTGAGAGTACGATTTAAAATCAGCCGAGGGATGAGAGTATCAAAATTCACCATTGCACCGGATTCACCAGTCACATCATGCAAACTGCGCTCAATGTTATTGCCATCAACTAAAATTGCCACCGTCTGGCTAATTGCAACTTGTGGTTTGATCGTAGTCATTGTAAGTAATACTGCACAGTCGTCACCACCCGAACTTTTTTCATCATATCAGCTCCATGAGTTGCGCCACTGGTTGCATCACTGATGGTAAACAACCCTTGATTAGCGGTGAGAATTTGCCCCAACTGACTTTGGGAATTTTGCGCAAACGTAGTGGCTGCTTCTGTGGCATTGGCAGTGGCTTCATTGAGCATATCCGGTTTAATGTCATTAAGTTGAGTAAAATTAAACAAAACATCCGATTGTCGAATCAACACCCCTTGTTGCACTAATTGTCCAGTTTGTTGTACCGCTGCATTGACTTGATCAACGTTTTCCGTGCGCACCGTTACCCCTCCTTCTGCGGAAAACCGCTTAGCATTCTCATTACTGGAATAATAGTTTCCTTGATTATCATTAACCGATACGGGTTGATCGGTTATTTCGGTAGCCGCAAATCCGCCCTTCAATAAAAAATCGCGAATGGCTTGCTGAGAAGTAGCAACCCCTTGGTATAATTCTGTCAATTCATCGCTGGCATAAGTAAAATAAATCCGCCAAATGCCTTCATCGGCTTTGACCACTCGTTCAGCCAACCCTTTCACTGTCACTGTACGATCCGCCGCTTTACCTAGTACAAATCCTTGGCTGATGAAAAAACCACTCAGGGCAATACCGATTGCCAATAATAATGCGGCCGTTAAATATTTTGCCATGCATCACCTATGTTGATTTGTATTTAGGGGGTAAGAATAACCCAGTCTCTCAACGATGTTAAGCGTTAAATCATGGTGTGGAATTGATAAAAAAAGGCTGTAGCAACTCAATGACTTGTTGATCAGACAATTGTGGAAACGCTGTATAATATTGCCCAACACTGCTAAACATTTCTGATTCAATGACACAATAAACATGATCTGCCCAAGCGTTAAATTCAGCCATTATACCAACCGGGGCTACCGGCACTGCAACAATAACATTGGCCACTTGCCATTGTTGTAAACTCAAAATGGCCGCTTGCATTGTCGCACCAGTGGCAATGCCATCATCCACCAAGATCACCTGTTGATCTGTTAAAATTGGATACGGACGATCACCCCGATAAGCACGTTCACGCTGATGCAGAATCATTTGTTGTTCGGCCATCACCCCATCAATTTGCTCAGGAGTGATCCCCATTTGTTTAATAATCGCCTGATTTAAAAATTGGGCGCCATTGCTAGCAATGGCACCCATTGCCAATTCCTCATACCCTGGCACACCTAATTTACCCACACAACAAAGATCCAATGGCAAGGTCAATACTCGAGCAATGGTGGCTGCCACCGGAACGCCGCCCCTCGGCAACGCCAGCACATAGGTGGCTTCTTGTCGTCGATACGCTTGTAAGCATTGTGCAAGTTGTTGGCCTGCTTGTTCACGATTGGCAAAACGCATGAAGCATCCTTGTTTTCTGATTGCCTGAACAAAAAGCATAGCTTAGATCAACTTCAAGGTGTAAATCGTGTTTGCAAGGAAAGGTTGATACAAAAAGGGCGGTTGAAAAACCGCCCTCGGAATTAAAGATTATTCATTCACTGATAATTTCTGGAATGCCGTCAGCTTTGCGAGTTGCCCGACGAACTTTACTCCATTGCACCATGGATTCGCGTCCACCGGTTTCATTATTAATAGCATTCACCACTAAATTCATGTTGGTTGAAAATCGTCGTTTGTCTTCAACCAGTTGGCTATGAGCTTCATAATACAAGTGCCCATTGTGCCAACCTACTTTGAAAGGTTCACTGACAACTCGAACCGGTGTTCCAACAGGCACCATCGCATACAAAGCGGCAATATCTTCTGGGTACATACGGATACAACCCGCACTGACACGACTGCCCACCCCTTCAGGGCGATTGGTACCATGAATTAAATACGTTGCCCATCCCAATCGTAAAACATGGCGACCCAATGGATTGTCTGGACCAGGAGGAAAATATTCAGGAATGGGGGTACCATTGCGTGCGGCTTCGGCTCGAACATTGGCCGTTGGTCGCCAGGCTGGATTTTTAGCTTTACCTGTCACCTGGGTCGTTCCGGTTGGCGTACGCCACTGGCCTTCCCGACCAATACCGACCGGTTCGGTGATCACAATATTTTGCCCTGTTGGAAAATAATACAAGCGTTGCTCGGCTAAATTAATCACAATGCCTTTGCGAGGTCCTGAAGGTAAGATAAATCGGCTGGGGATGACAATTTTACGACCACCGGCAATACGCGAACGACGACTCACACCCGGATTGGCTTCTCGAATTTCTTCAATGCCGACCCCATAGCGTCTAGCAACATCGGATAAGGTATCACCTGGTTTGGTTTTGACCACTTTAACTTCACCGACAATATCATTGCCCGACGGCGGCAATGGAAACGTTAAGCCAAAACTCAAAGCCGGTAACATGAAACTCGCTAGAGTGAGCCATTGAGCGAACCTTTTGATTATCATTTGTTTATACATGATATTCCCCGATTGCAATTTTTTTATTATCGTTTCGAAAGTGTAGACGATAATAATTTTGTTTGGTAAAAACGGTTACTTACTCACCGATACTTGTGACCAATTCAGCCATATATTTATCCGGCATGAATCGCTCGCCATAATGCTGTTCTAACTGTTGATATTGATCCCGCACTCGCTCAATCCCTAACGTGTTGGCATAGCGGACAACACCACCACGAAAGGGTGCGAAACCGGCGCCAAACACCAAACCAGCGTCCAATAAATCCGCATCGGTTACAATGCCTTCGCGTAAACACACCGCCGCTTCATTAAGCATACGCATGATCAACCGATTAGCAATCGTCTCTAAAGGAATTGGCGATTGATGTCGTTTCACCCGTCGAGTGATTCGTTGACCGTTACGATACGAATAAAACCCTTGATTGGTTTTGCACCCCAACTCACTGTTAGCTATTTTTTCTATCAAAATGGGCGAGATTGTATCACCGTAAAAGTGCTTATTCAAATTTTCCAGTGTGGCTAAGCAAATGTCCAATCCAATGGCGTCAGCCAATTCAATCGGTCCCATCCGCATACCAAACTCTTTTGCCGCTTGATCAATCAATTCTATCGGCACCCCTTCTTCATAAATCCGTAACGACTCAGTCATATAAGGCACGAGAATTCGATTGATTAAAAAGCCGGGAGCACTTTTAACTGGCAGTGGCAGTTTTTTCAAATCATTCACCCACGAACATGCACGTTCAAGGAAAATAGATTGTGTTTTCACACCATGCACCACTTCGACAATTTGCATTTTAGCCACTGGATTAAAAAAATGAATACCGACCAAACGTTCCGGATCACGCATCACCGTCGCAATATCTTCTAAAGGAATGCTGGACGTATTGGTTGCCAACACGGCATCATCACGTGCTTGTAATTCAATGGTTTTAAACAATTCTTGTTTGACCATCAAATCTTCCGTCACCGCTTCAATAATCACTTCAGCCGTTGTGATCCCATGCCCGCTCACATCAGGAATCAAACGATCCATCGCTGCTTTGTATAACCTGGGTTGCGGTAGTTTTTGACGAAACAAATGACTTGCCCGTTGCACAGCTTGCGCAATGATTGTATGACTGGTGTCTTGTAAGGTCACCCACATGCCATGAAGCGCGCACCAAGCGGCAATATCTCCCCCCATCACACCAGCCCCGACAACATGCACTCGACCCCACGTATTCTCTTGCTGCTTTGCCTGCGCTTTTAATTTTTCTCGTAATAAAAATAAGCGAATTAAATTAGGCGCGGTACGATGGTCACTGATCAAATAACGAATCGATTCCACTTCCGCATTGAATGCTGCCGTTCCGGATGCCGCATAACGTTCCCAATTGTCCACGATGGCATAGGATGCAGGATAAAATTTCTGTTTGATTTTTTTCGCCAACCGACTGCGAACAATACTCGCCAACACCACCCTCAGTGGTTTGAGGGTTAACAACCGCGTTAGCTTTTGTGGTTGCTGGCACTTGATCGGGGTTAAAATATAATGCTGCGCAGCGTGTAACCACTGACGTTTTGGCACGGTGACATCAACCAAACCCCAACGCACCGCTTTGTGACCAGCAATCAATCGTCCACTCACCATCAAATCCAATGCCTTGGCTGGACCAATCAACTGCGGCAACCGCACACTGCCACCCCACCCCGGTAAAATCCCCAAATTGACTTCTGGCAACCCCAGTCGAGTTTCAACATTTTGCTCAGCGATTCGATATCGGCACGCCAATGCCAATTCCAACCCACCACCAATACACAACCCGTCAATCACCGCCACCGTAGGAATCGGTAATTGCGCCAATCGATCAAACACTTGTTGTCCCTGACGCACGAAACTGATCGCTTGATTGGTTTCTAAACTGTGCAAATAATGAATATCCGCTCCCAATGCAAACCCTGTGCCTTTTGCCGATCGAATCACCACACCTTTGGCATTTTGATCTTGTTCCAATTGATTGATTAATTGTTCCAACTCAGTCAATACCGCCGGAATAAATGTGTTCACTGATTCCCCTTGCCGATCCAATAGCCAATGATAAATACGATGATCATCAATCTCACAATGCCAATGCTGTAAATTTTTATTGCTCATGGTTTTTTATCCTTATTCATCAATCGGATCATCAATATTTTCCAGTAGCATTGCACCGCCTTGACCGCCACCAATACAAATACACGCCATACCACGTTGTGCTTGTTTGCGTTTTAACACTGTTAATAAATGGTACACAATGCGTGCGCCGCTGGCACCCACAGGGTGACCAATGGCAATGGCACCTCCATCAACATTAACACGAGTGAGATCCAACTCTCCCATCGGTTGTGCCAATTTCAAATATTGCTGACAATACTGCGCATCTTGCCAAGCCTTGTCGCAGGCAAGCACTTGAGCTGCAAATGCTTCATTGATTTCCCAGTACTGAATATCCATCAGTGACAACTCATGGCGTTGTAAAATAGGCGTTGCCGCGTGAATGGGACCCAAACCCATTTCACTGGGATCATTAGCCGCCCACTGCACATCGACAATTCGTCCCATCACCGGCAATTGATATTGTTTCACCGCCGCAGCACTGGCAAGAATGACATAAGCAGCACCGTCGGTTACTTGTGAACTATTGCCCGCAGTCACCGCACCAAATTTTCGATCAAAAAACGGCTTCAATTTTGCCAATTGATTTAAATCGGTCTCACGGCGCAATCCAGTGTCTTCAAGATAAAAATCACCGTGCGATGT
>WLWR01000066.1 GCA_012103495.1 Legionellales bacterium | reverse complement strand
TAGTCATTGGTCAGCAGTTGTTGTAAATTCTCGGCGGTTAATACCACCCGCTCGATATGTGGGTTTAGTTGTTGGGCTTGTTGTACCCCATGTGCATCTGTTTCATCGGCTGTTTCACTCAATGGCAATGTTGCCAATACGGAACGTATCCGGCTGCTTTCTTTGCTTAAGACCAAATTGACTTCAGCCAAGTTGATAGCGGACTGTTTACATAAATCAGTGCAGTGGCTGTCTACATACAACAACAACCATTTTCCGCGCCAATCTTCGGTTGCCAATTCACCCACGACTGTTAATGGCGGTTGTAACAATATGCCACGATTGGTCGTGGCTAATTGCCAGTCACCGGCTTTTAAATACAAAAACCAGGCGGCAATCACTGGCAAAATAAAAATGGCTGCGAGTAATGCAATCGTGCCCCAGTGCTTTGGTTTCATACGGATCCTCGTTTTCGGTAAATGACTATTGCCGCAATCATAGCAACGATCGCTAAGCCAAACCATTGCAATGCATAACCCAAATGGCGATGAGGCGAGGTTTGAACTGGAATCCAAGCCTGAATTAAGCGGTGCGGATCCGCCTCGGTTAAGCGAACTAAATACGGTTGAATCGGTCGGTCAAACCATGTTTGAATCTGTGCGATATCCACCCGTGAAATAATGCGTGGCCAGTGTTTATTTTCTTCAATGGCTTGGCGCAAGCGCAAGCCTTTGGTTGGTGGCCAATACACCATGCCTTGTGCCGTGGTCTCACCCAACACCGGCAACACGGTGGGAATGGAGCGAGTATTGGGTTTGCTAGCTGCCCAACCACGAATGACTAGAACAATGTCATGCTCTCTTTGCAGCGGGGTGATCACTTCATAACCCAAGCGCCCTTTGTAATGTTGATTGGCTAGCAACAGGTGTTGATCATTTAAATAAATACCGTGGGTTTTCACCGGTAAAAACGTAGATAAATCGGGAGTTGCCATCGTTGCCAAGTCTACCGGCGCTCGTTGGCTCAATTGTTGTTGCTCGGTTAGCAATTGTTGTTTAAATTGTGCTCGCTGCCATTGCCAAACACTCAGCGCCAACAAAGCGGCGATGATCAACAACCACACCATACTGTAAAAAATCTTGAACCCTACACTGCTCATACATGTTACGCATACGAATAAATGCCATGCGGCTGCCACCAACCGGCGAGATAACCCAGGAGCAATAAGAAGAATAACGAGAGGGATAACACGATGCGCCATGTTAATGATTTCACCGTGCGTTTGGTTTTGCCTTCATCGCGGACTAAATAATACAGCCCACTGCCCAGAGAGTATAAAATGATCAGCATGATGGCGATGATGATAAATTTGGCAAGCATGATAATGAGTGACCGTGGCTGCAAAAAATTGTTCGATGCGAATTTTAGCATGGTTTGATAGAGAAGCCCATTACTGCCCACTGCACGCTGTAAAACGCCACCTGAGGTAATACAAGCCAACCGTAAGTAGAGTTCGCATTGGACAGCCTCTTGCGATGCTTCTCAGAAAAATCCCCGAGGAATCCTGGCGAATCCGGCGGGTTTTTTTCAATCGAAACGTTGCAATCTACCACCCACTGCGCGCCTAAAATATCACCTAAAACTTCATTGCTGATAGTTAGTGGGGTTCGCATCTTGAGATAGAATGGGTATACTGCCGTGCATTCTGTTTAAAGGAATGCATTTTTTAATTATGTCATTAGCTATTATTGCTGCGCTGAATCAACATCGTGTTATTGGAAAAAACAATCAACTCCCCTGGCATCTACCGGCTGATTTAAAACACTTCAAACAATTAACTTTGCACAAAACCATTGTGATGGGGCGCAATACCTTTGATTCGATTGGCAAGGCATTGCCACAGCGGCAAAACATTGTCGTGACACGTCAGCAAGATTTTCAAGCTACGGATGTGACCGTGGTACATTCTATTGAACAAGCAATTGCTTGCGCACAATCAGTGGAAATCATGATCATCGGTGGTGCGCAACTTTACGAACAAGTATTACCTGATGTGGATACATTGTATTTAACTTTGGTGGATGCTGAGGTACAAGGGGATACATTTTTCCCCGACTGGCAAGCTTGGCGTTGGCGAACCATCGAGCAGCAGCGCTTTGCTGCCGATGAAAAAAATCCATATTCTTATACATTTCTAACCTTGCAGCGCGAACATTTCTAAGACATAAATAGCACAAATGTTTAGGGTGTTTTTCTGATGGTGTTTTTTTAAATTAATTTTTCTATGCTCGTATCGATGGGTTCGCCAGTTTTAAATTTTTCGCAAAAAAAAGCCAGCGTGGTGGCTGGCCTGTTCAATGGATTATTGATTTATTTGTAGGATTTCACAACCACTGATGTGCCGTGATACAAGAAATTTTCACTGAGCCATTTGGCCATGTGCGGTTCTACCCGGATGCAACCGTGACTGGCATTGTAGTCTGGCACGTGATAAGACCCATGAATGGCATACCCGCCTTTAAAGAAGGTGCAATAGGGCATCGGAGCCCCTCCTCGACCGATAGGAAATTTCTTGGATTTACAACTGGCTGACCCGCGACGATAAACAGAATATTGCCCGGCCGGTGTGCGACAAGCACTTTTAATGTCTGGGCAATAAGCGCGTCCGCCAGAAGCGCGTCCGGATTTCACCAAATTGCCTTCGGCATCGTAAGCGCCCCATTGGGTAATACTGGGGTCAAATACAAACACCCGACTGCCGGTGGCTGGACGACTTTGTGGAAATTTATTCACAAACGGCGCTCGTTTAGGTTTAGAGGCGACCTTTTTTTTCTTCTTATTGCTGGTGGTACGGGTTTGATAGTGACGGTTGTCATTTTGAACGCGTAACGACTTTTGTTCTTGTCGACGCAACTCTCGTTGTTTTGCCTTAAGCCGTCGCTTCTCTTGACGTCTAAGCCGCTTGGCTTGCCGCTGTTCCGGTGATAGTAAAGCTAATTGCGTTTGCTGCGAACCTTCAACAGCACGGGTTGAAAGGTTGGATGATTTGATTAAAGAGGATGATGATTGAGCCGTGGAATACGCCAATGCCGTCTGGCTCCCCAATAGTAAACTGCATACTACAACGATATAGCGTAACATGGTGTATAACCCTCAACGTTGTGATCGTTTCTGACCTAGATTATAGCAAAGTGTAAAAATTTAGAACGGTATGGATTTTTATGGTTCAGTTGATATGAAGGGACTACTTATTCAACGGTGACTGATTTGGCTAAATTGCGAGGTTGATCCACATCCGTGCCTTTGATCACTGCCACATGATAAGCCAACAATTGCAAAGGAACGGTGTAAACAATCGGTGCAATAACGGCGTCTATTGTTGGTAATGGAATGTAGATAATTCCGGCTTCATTTTCAAAGCCTGCCAAATGATCAGCAAATACCAACAATTGCCCACCACGGGCACGGACTTCTTGCAAATTGGATTTTAATTTTTCCAATAATTGATCGTTGGGTGCAATGGTGATCACCGGCATTTGATTGTCAACCAAAGCCAGCGGACCGTGTTTCAATTCACCGGCTGGGTAGGCTTCGGCGTGAATGTAAGAAATTTCTTTTAACTTTAATGCTCCTTCCAATGCAATCGGATAATGAATACCCCGCCCGAGAAATAAGGCATTGGTTTTATCAGCAAACCATGTTGCCAAATGTTGAATGTGATCATCCAAATCCAACACTTGGGTGAGCTGCGCAGGCAATTTCACCAATTGTTGCACGATGGCAGCACTGCGCGGATCTTCTTGGTTTAATGCCAGGGTTAACATTAGCAAGGCAGTCAATTGTGCGGTAAATGCTTTGGTAGACGCCACGCCAATCTCGGTACCGGCACGAGTCATCAACACTAAATCGGCTTCGCGTACCAGGGAACTGGTCGGGACATTGCAAATGGCTAAGGTGGCCAGATAAGGTAATTGCTGTGCTTTGCGTAAAGCTGCCAAAGTATCGGCAGTTTCTCCCGATTGTGAAATGCACACCAATAACGTATTTGGTTGGATCACCGTGGGGCGATAGCGAAACTCACTGGCGGTTTCAACTTGGCAAGCAATGCCGGCTAAATCTTCCAACCAATATTTGGCTACCAATCCAGCGTGATAACTGGTGCCACAGGCAATGATTTGAATGTGTTCGATTTGTGGTAGCACTTTGGTGGCTTGTTCACCGAATGTTTCCAGCAATATGTGATCACCGCTGATGCGGCCTCCCAATGTTTCGGCCAGTACTTTGGGTTGTTCAAAAATTTCTTTTTGCATGTAGTGGCGATACGGGCCTTTTTGGACCGTTTCTTCACTGAGATCGGAGGTCACGATGTCACGTGTCACGGGCCTGCCGCTTTTGTCAAAAATCGCCACCTTGGTCAACGCAATTTGTGCCTGATCGCCTTCTTCTAAAAAGATAAATTTGTGCGTGACGGGCAATAATGCTAATTGATCCGAGGCAATGAAATTTTCTTCAATCCCCAAACCGATCACCAATGGACTGCCTTGGCGCACGGCAAACAATCGATCCGGATGATGGCGGCTGATGACCCCCAAAGCGTAGGCGCCTTGTAATTCTTCGGTGGTGCGGGTAATCGCTTGCATTTCATCACCGGTTTGTTGGTAATGATGGTGAATCAAATGCACAATTAATTCAGAATCGGTTTGTGAGTGTAAGGTGTAACCTAATTCGATGACTCGTTGTTTCAACTGCGTGAAATTTTCAATAATGCCATTGTGTACCAAGGCAAAATCATCTTGTGAAACATGAGGGTGGGCATTGCACTCGGCCGGTTCACCGTGAGTGGCCCAACGTGTATGGGCAATGCCTAAATCGCCTGGCAGCATTTGTTGCTGCAAAGCTTGTGTTAACTCACTGACTTTGCCACATTTGCGGATACGGTGGATGGTTTGGCTGTCTTTATTGAGAATGGCAATGCCTGCTGAATCGTATCCACGATACTCTAGACGCTTCAATCCAGCCACCAAAATCTCAGCGACATTACGCTTTGCAATTGCGCCAACAATGCCACACATGAATGAGGTTCTCTTTAGATTTTCTATCCGGGCATTCTAGCGAATGCCCGGATAGAGAACAATCTTTATTGAGAAGTTATCCGCAGCAGGGAGTGGATTGTGATGGATAAAGTTGAAAATCAGTCGGCAACTCTGCTTCTGTAAGGTGCGAGGATCGCTGTTGTGGGGTTAATACCTGAACCCTCAAAAACATAATTACGACATGTAAATAACTGCTGCGACCAACGTTAAATAATAATGAAGAGAGGGTTTCCACCATCTTTTTATTATCAGACGGACGATGAACAATTTCTTTGGCTTGTTGATAGGATTGTCGATAACCGGCAAGCCATATGCTCAGGTGGACGAAAAAACCTAGGTTTGTAGTAAAATGGTTAACTAATTGTTGAATATGAATAGGCAACGGCTCTGAAGAGCTGTCGCTGCTTGGTTGTTTTGCATCGGGGTTTTCAGATGTTAATTGCTTCCATTTTTGATCAACTTTTTTAAGACGATGATTTATACGGCTATTTATTATTAATGTTGACAAAGGCATTATCACGGGAGACGAATTGTTAGCAGCGGCGTTGTTTGGTAATAACGGTGTTGTTACTTCCGACGGTGTAACCTTTGATGCATGCTTCGCTTCCGGAGCAACAACAATCGTTGGTGATGGAACATCCATTTCAAGAGCGGCTGACTCAAAATATCGTTCTCGTAAAAAACTTTGGGTACTATAAACAGGATCAGTGTCACTTGACGCTGTTTCTTTCATGAGCTGTTTCATCAACTGGGTCACATTAGGAATTGAAGTGTATGACCGTACGAAAGACGGTGGCTTTTGCAAAAAAAATGATTCTTCTGAATAAGCTGCTAATAGTTGCTTCGCTTTTTCGATAAAAGCAAGATTTTTATCGAGTTCATTCCAATACTGTTTGAGCCATTGGAAGTGGGTCTCTTTTTTGTAATCTGAAAAAGTACTACTTAATTGTTTGGAAACTCGTGTGTCACCGCCTCCCAAATTATAATGTGTTTTTGGGTTTGCAAAAAAATGGTTGGGGCTGCAAAGAAGTGGTACTTCTGATTGGGATTTTTCATCCTGAGGTTTAGCACTAGAAGAGCTGAGTTGATGGTGAAATTGAATAGGCCCAGCACCTTGTGGAATAGAAAAAAGGTCGTGGCCTAAGGTGACCCTATGCTCGCCCGTTTTTGTAAAAGAGACGATGGTCTCTTGCATGCCTTGTGTGAGAATTTCAATGTCTGTTCTACTGTTAAAAACTTTATAACCGAAAGATATTTCTTTGTCGTGATAGTCTGCTTGTTCTCCCCATTTCGTCGTAACTTCATCAAACCAGAGTTCAGTAATGTTGCCAAGTCCAAAAAGCGCACACTGCGGCGGGGCGGTAGATGAGAAAGTTATTTCACCTTGGGTACTTGGATCTCCATCTGTAAAGACAATTAATTGATCATTAGGGGCTGTTTTTTTCAACACAAGATTAAGTGCTTCATAAAGAGGTGTATTTCCTACTCCATTGAGAGGTAACTGATCTACTAACGTCATGTTCTGACTGGAAGATAATGACAATTGTTCAGTCTCGTCGTTATAAAAATAAGTAATATCAACATCAATGTTTTTCTTGAGCAAGTCAGCACATAATATTTTTATCTGTGCTGTTAACCTTTTCGCTTTGTATTTCATGCTAAGACTATAATCCAAAAGAAAATGAACTCGTCCCGGTTTTTGTTCGACGATAGTGGTTTTAGACCTTTGGTAATCCTCGGCAAAGATTGGTTTGTCATCCACAGTCACCACACCACCATGCGGCTCTAGGAAATGTCCAAATCGTCGCGCGAAGGCCCTTCGACTAAACTGGTTATAGCGTCCCTTTGTCGCAATTCTTAGTGGCTCAATTAAATCATACAATCGCTGTATATCCACAATCAAGCGATACTGATTTTCGATAGAATATTCTATTTTGAAAATTCTATGGAATCCATCGCTTGTCAAAAAAGGTGTTTGTGACTTTGCGATAGGCAAAGGATCATCCTTTTCGACAACAAGATGTGATACTTGTCTTAATGGTAACGGGCGTCCACTTTGACGACAATCTTGAATTCTTTGCAAACTTATATATGAAAAATAGTTACCAATGCGAGCCAAGCTAGCTTCTAACGCTGCTTTCCTATTTTGTTGCTGCCCTTTTTCATCCTTCCAAGAAGAAATTAATTGTCCCTCCTGGTCCTGACTCCCTGTTTCACCCAAATGGCTTTCCAACTCACTTAAAGATGGATGATCTTCGGGTGGAATCAAGCTTTTCAAAAAGCGAACAGCGCCTTTCACCGTTGGGGCTTCTGAATAACAAGGCGCATATTGTGAAAGGGCCCGATCATGCATGTACGGCTTGACTTTTGTTTCTACATTCTTCTCATCTGTCTTCTCATCTGTGTGTTTCACATAGTCAGATATCTTCTTATCAAAAAGCTGGGGGAAATTAAAAAGCATGGTAAATTGCCTTTCGAAAACAGCTCTTTGCTGTTCATCATCAATGTATACATCTACCAAACCATCATCGGTAAATCTCAATGTATCGATTGACACATTGCACATCGCTTGTAATAAACCTTTTAAAGACTCTTCTGGGGTGTGCGTCTTGGTTATCGGAGTAGATTGGTATGGCATGTTTATAACCTCATTTGATTATTTTTATCGTTCACACGGTAACTCCATTCCATGATAAATATGAGACATTAATTTTTAACACAGCATTGCTCTTTTATCAATCAAATTGTAAGATTAAAAATCGGGGGACAGTATACTTATTTCCAAATACAAAGTTACAAGCCATGGAATCGAAATCGGGGGACAGTATACTTATTTCCAAATACAAAGTTACAAGCCATGACTGAACATTATAGGGAATTTAATTTTTCCTTATAGCCTTTCTTCCAGGTTTATGAAGGCGTAGCGTACGGCCTGTTTGCTTTTCCAGTCGCTCAATAAAATCTTTCGAACCTA
>WLWR01000065.1 GCA_012103495.1 Legionellales bacterium | reverse complement strand
GAATAAAACATGGATATTCTGACGCAACTGGGAATACAAGCAATGAATGCGGGCGTGTACAGTGGGTCTCAACCCAAGTCGTCAACACAAGGAAAACGAATTGATTCGATCAATCCTGCCAATCAACAAATCATTGCGCAAGTGATGCTCGGCAATGCGCAAGATTACGCTTGGTTGATTGGTCAAGCCGAACAAGCGTTTGACGCATGGCGATTGACGCCGGCACCCAAACGAGGGGATGTTATTCGTCAATTAGGGCAAGCTTTGCGACAAGCCAAACCAACGTTAGGTCATTTGGTTGCATTGGAAATGGGGAAATCTCTCGCTGAAGGGTTGGGTGAAGTGCAAGAGATGATCGACATTGCTGATTTTGCCGTAGGGCAATCGCGCATGTTGTATGGCAAAACCATGCATTCGGAACGCCCTGCCCATCGCATGTATGAACAATGGCATCCTTATGGAATTGTTGGCGTGATTTCCGCTTTTAATTTTCCAGTTGCTGTGTGGGCTTGGAATGCTTTTATCGCAGCTATTTGTGGCAATGTGGTGGTGTGGAAACCCTCCAGTAAAGTGCCTTTGTGTGCGATTGCCGTGCAACACATTTGCAACCAAGTGATGCAAGCCAACGATTGCCCATCCATTTTCAATTTATTCATTGCCGAAGATCGTGCGTGTGCTCAATTGTTGGTGGAAGATCATAAAGTGCCATTGATTTCATTTACCGGATCAACTCAGACAGGCAGACAAATTGCGCAAACGGTGGCTCAACGGTTGGGACGTACCATTTTGGAATTGGGTGGTAACAATGCCATGCTTGTTGATGAAACTGCGGATTTGGCTTTAGCCATTCCAGCGATTGTGTTTGGTGCGGTGGGCACAGCTGGCCAGCGTTGTACCACGACCCGTCGTTTGTTGGTGCATGAAAGCATAGCCGCTACGGTGTTGGATCGATTGAAGGATGCTTACCAACAATTGCGCATTGGTGATCCGTTGGATCCGACGCAACATGTGGGGCCATTAATTGATGCGACGGCGGTGCAAACGTATCAAACCACTTTGCAGCAGATTCAAACCTTAGGGGGACGAATTGTTGTGGGTGGAGATAGGTTGGATCGGCCTGGTTATTATGTGACCCCGACCGTTGTGACGGATATAGATCCTGCTTGGGAGATTGTACAGCAAGAAACGTTTGCCCCGATTTTGTATGTGCTTGCTTATCAACAATTTGAAACCGCCATCGATATGCATAATCAAGTGTCGCAAGGGTTGTCATCTGCACTGTTCACTCGCCAATTGGGGCACGCAGAATATTTCTTGAGTGCGACAGGCAGTGATTGCGGGATTGCCAATATTAATGTTGGTACATCTGGGGCAGAAATCGGCGGTGCGTTTGGCGGTGAAAAAGATACGGGCGGAGGGCGTGAAGCTGGCAGTGATGCTTGGCGTGGGTATATGCGTCGTCAAACCGTCACCATCAATTGGGGAGAACAATTGCCCTTGGCGCAAGGCATCAAATGGTAACGATCATAAAATTATCCCCATCCTTCTAGCTGCGAATTTTAAGCGTGCATGCTTAAAATGCTACCGGAGACAATAAGCCAACCGTGAGTAGGGTTCGCATCTTGAGGTGGAATGGGTATGGCCATACAAGCGCTGGGTTTTACCAAAAGTTTCCGGTAGAATCCTCGATGTTTTTGATAACCGATTGAGTCACACTTTCATGTTTGCAACATTAGCGAAAAAAATCTTCGGTAGCCGTAATGAGCGGCTGTTAACCAGACTGTACAAGGCAGTGGATCAAATTAATGCCTTGGAATCAACTTGGCAAGCACTTGATAATACTCAATTGCAACAGAAAACCATTGAATTGCGCAATCGTTATCAACAGGGTGAATCGTTGGATCGATTACTACCAGAAGCCTTTGCTACAGTACGTGAAGCGTCGGTACGTACCTTGAGGTTACGCCATTATGATGTGCAATTGATCGGGGGAATGATTTTACATCAAGGGAAAATTTCAGAAATGCGTACCGGTGAAGGAAAAACCTTGGGAGCGACATTGCCGGTGTATCTCAATGCCTTGACCGGTGAGGGTGTACATGTCATTACCGTGAATGATTATTTAGCCCAGCGTGATGCACAATGGATGAAACCTATTTATGATTTTCTGGGGTTGACGGTTGGGGTGGTGTTGGCTGACATGCCGTTTGCGGAAAAACAGCAAGCTTATCTAGCCGATGTGACCTATGGTACTAACAATGAATTTGGCTTTGATTATTTACGCGATAACATGGCGTTTAGTTTGGAACAAAAAGTTCAACGGGGTTTGCATTTTGCCATTGTCGATGAAGTGGATTCTATTTTAATTGATGAAGCGCGTACTCCCTTGATCATTTCCGGTGCAATCCAAGGATCTTCAGATTTGTATCAAGCCATTGATCGGATCATTCCTCAATTGATCCGTCAACAAACGGAAGAAGGCCCCGGTGACTTTTCCGTCGATGAAAAACAGCGTCAGGTTTATCTAACAGAAGAAGGCCAGCAGCGTATCGAAGAATTATTAACCCAAGCGGAGTTGTTACCCGAGGGTGAAAGTTTGTATCAAGCCAACCAATTGAATTTAATGCACCATGTGAACGCGGCACTCAAAGCGCATGCCTTATTCCAAAAGGATGTCGATTATATTGTCAAAGACAATGAAGTTATCATTGTTGATGAACACACTGGACGTACCATGCAGGGGCGGCGTTGGGCTGAAGGCTTGCATCAAGCGGTTGAAGCTAAAGAACGAGTGAAAATTCATCAGGAAAACCAAACACTGGCGTCGATCACTTTTCAAAATTACTTTCGATTGTATGCCAAACTATCCGGGATGACCGGTACAGCCGATACCGAAGCCTACGAATTTCAGCAAATTTATGGTTTGGAAGTGGTGGTGATTCCCACCAACCAACCAATGATCCGCGATGATCAAGCGGACTTGGTGTATTTAACGACGCAAGATAAATTTCAAGCGATCATTGAGGATATTAAAGCGTGCCGGACGCGGATGCAGCCGGTGTTGGTAGGAACCGCTTCGATCGAAGCTTCGGAGTTGGTCTCTCGATTATTGAGGCAGGAAAAAATTCAACATCAAGTATTGAATGCTAAGTTTCATGCCAAAGAAGCAGAAATTATCACCGAAGCTGGACGCCCAGGTGCGGTGACCATTGCCACCAACATGGCTGGTCGAGGTACAGATATCGTATTGGGTGGCAATTTAGCCAGTGAGTTAAAAGAAATGACCGATGCCAAAGTGCGTGAAGGTGTTGAGCAAGAATGGAAACAACGGCATGCACAAGTATTGGAAGCTGGTGGGTTGCGTATCATTGGTTCAGAGCGCCACGAATCGCGACGTATTGATAACCAATTGCGTGGACGAGCTGGTCGACAAGGGGATCCAGGCAGCAGTCGATTTTATTTATCGCTGGAAGATAATTTGATGCGGATCTTTGCTTCCGAACGTGTTGGTACCATCATGAAAAAATTGGGGATGAAGCCGGGCGAAGCCATTGAACATTCTTGGATCAACAGAGCAATTGAAAATGCCCAGCGCAAAGTGGAAGGGCGCAACTTTGATATTCGCAAGCAATTGTTGGATTTTGATGATGTTGCCAATGACCAACGCCAAGTGGTGTACAGCCAACGCGCTAGTATTATGGATGCGCAAGACATCGATTCATTGATTGCTGGCATGCGTGAAGAAGTCATTGTGCAATTTCTCCATCAATTCATCCCCCCGCAAAGTATGCCAGAGCAATGGGATGTGGCGGGATTAACTCAACAATTAGTCAATAATTTTGGCGTGACATTGCCGATTCAAGATTGGTTGGATGAAGAAGCAACTTTAAGTGATGAAGACATTGAGCAGCGGGTGCAAACAGCCGTTGCCCAACGTATTGAAGCCAAACAACAACAATTGGGCGAAGACGTGTTAGTGCAATTGGAACAATCTTTATTATTGCAAGCGTTGGACAATCACTGGCGTGAGCACTTGGCGGCGATGGATTTCTTACGACAGGGGATTCATTTGCGTGGCTATGCTCAAAAAGATCCAAAACAAGAGTACAAGCGCGAAGCGTTTGCTTTATTTACCGAAATGTTGGCGCAATGGCAATTAAGTGTTATTGCGACTTTAAGTCAAATGGAAATTCAAACCGAAGAAGAAGCGGTACAAGTCGAAGCTCAGCGTCGTGCGCAAGCATCTGTCGATCATTTGCAATTGCAGCATCCAAGTGCTGGTGTGATGGACAAAGCACAATCCGGATCGGAGCCGGTGGCAGGTCATGGCGGTGGGCAAACATTTGTCCGTGAACAACCTAAAGTTGGTCGTAATCAACCTTGTCCTTGCGGTTCAGGTAAAAAGTATAAACATTGCCACGGTCAATTGATCTAACGATGGACACGTCTGTGTCCATTCCGCAATTGCAGGTGGTTGTTGGATTGATCGGTAATGCGCAACATCAAGTGCTCATTGCTCAGCGTCCCCCGGGTAAAATGATGGCTGGATTGTGGGAGTTTCCAGGTGGGAAAGTCGAAGCCAATGAATCGCACTTCACAGCGTTGGTTCGTGAATTACAAGAAGAGTTGGGGGTTCGTGTTTTGCAAGCGCAAGCTGAATGGGTGATTGAGCAATCCTATCCTGACCGACACGTGATCTTAAATGTTTGGCAAGTGACGCAATTTGCCGGACAACCGACTGGCTGTGAGGGACAGATTGTACGCTGGGTCACTATGGATGAATTATCAAATTATTCTTTCCCAATTGCCAATCAGCACATCTTAGCTCGCTTGCACACGCTAGAGTTCAGTTAGAAACCTACCGGTTGTTTGTCTGAAAAATGCCATGATTTCTTAACCAAGGTGGATGTTATATCACCTGTTGGTTAGGCGATGAATTATCCTAGCCAACCGGGTTATTTTTTTGTTATTTTCTCCACAACATTCCGATATTAAGATTTTGATATCACAGATAAAAATTAGATTGCGCACGCGGTAGATTGTGGATTCTTGTTTTCGTGCTGAACAATTAGGGAAGCGGAGAGCTAATATTTTTAGCCAGAGCTACGAAAGATCTCTGTCTTTAATAATTCGTTAACATTTTTGGTATACGATAATAGGCTGGTTATGGATCTTTTCTTGGGTAGTATGTAAATCATGAGACGTGTATTGAATTATTTTTCTTTCTTGCAACCGTCTTATCATCGAGTTGATGATTCTCCTCTTCAAGATCCTAGGCTTGCCGCATTTAAATTATTTGAAACCGGGAATTTTTCATTGGCGAATAGCAAAGTATGTCCAAATATACTTTCTCGCCAACAGGTTAGCTTTGATCAAGCCACTTATGATGTATTGGCTTCCTTGTTTAAGTATCACTTGATGACAGTACAACGCTGGCAACAACTCAAAGAAGCAGTAACAAAAAAAAATGATAAACAATTTATTAGCCAGTTGTTTGATATTTTTGAATCATTTAACTTTGATGATTTGAAAGAGAAGAAAGATTGGCAGGACAAGAATCTGCCAGAGTGGGCTGGTAAAGTTTCTGATAAACGAAAACATGTAAAAAAACTCAAAAAATTGATCAGTGGCTACATCACAAAAAACTCTAAAAACCCCGATAATGCACATCAACAGTTTGAAATTGTCAATCTGACCAAGCTGGATAGGATGTATAAGAAATATCAGGCCAGCGAACCAACAGATGCTGACGATTTGTATGCCAAGATTTATGAGTCTATTGATAAATCAAATTTTCAGAATAGAACTTATTTGCGTAATGCAGCGGCCGTCAAACTGCTGAATCAGCTTGATAGTAGACAGTCAAGACGAAAGCAGCGACGTAAGTACAAAGAAAAATGGTCAAACTTTGCAATTATTGAAGCAGTTATCGCGACCTCTTTTGAAGCAATTTTAACCTGTATTTCTAGTTACAAAGTGCTTGGTATGTTGCTGAGTATTTCTACGGGCGGCTCGGTAGTTATTTGGCTGGCGGTGATTGCAGGTATTTTTGCTCTTTCGACATTCATTTCGAATTTCGTTCTATTCTTTGATACATCTAAAGATGTAAATCAACAATTATTCACTGAAAATGATAGAGGAACTCGAAATATTTTTGTCAATAACGATGGGCAAGAAATCGGGATAGGGTTAAAGAGCTTGATGGTGACTGTTGCGATTGTGGGTGCGGGCGGGTTTACCTCAGGCTTGATTTTTTTGGCGCTCAGTGGATTCGTTTCGTTATTCGGTATTACAACATTACCTATCTGGGGACTTATTGGTTTGGGACTTGCTGGTGCTGCACTTGGATTTATTTACGTCAAAACATTTTTTTATGTGTTTTCAGATATTGTGCGCCAAAATTTACTTAAAAAAGCGTTCGAAAAGGTGTCACGTGATATTTGTTACGCCGCACAAAATGATATTTATATGCAGCGACAAAGGGATAATGGCGTGCAAGAGATAAGAGAATTAAGCAGGGCTCAGCATGTCATTTGCTGTTTATTTCGAGGATTAGGAATTCTGGCTGCATTGGGAGCCACCACGATAGTATCCTTAATGTTTATTGGGGCTATGAATGAAAGTGGAAAAAAAGTATTAGAAATTTATAAAGAAGCTTTGAAATTTTCTGATGAGATGGCTGATGAAATTGCTCTCTATTCGGTTGATCTTATCGGATTCCCGGGTGTTTTTATTTACTGTGCCAGTAAAGCAGGTGTTGTTGTTGATCAATTGATTTGTGCTATTCCCAAGTTACCAGGCATGATGAAGAAAATCCCCTCAGCCTTGGCATGGTCAGTGATTTTTGTTGCTCACGTAATCAAATCGATTTTTCTATTTCCTTGGCAGATGCTTTCAAAGATTTTTGAAGGAAAATCAGAATCTGCTACATCTAATATAGAAACACAATCTGAAATTGATGAAATTGGGAATCAATTGCGCAGTCAAGATCGTAGAATGGTTAGGAATATCTTAATCACAATTGTGCTTAATTCCATTGCACAAGCTTTTATTTTACTTAGGGATGAAGCGAGTAGAACTTATGCCCGAGGTGAGAATTTATTTAAGCTTGATTTCAGTGGGCCTTCTGTTTATTTAGGTGAATTAAAGACGTATTTGGGTGGATTGTTCGGTGCGATTTTTTATGGGAAGGCATCTGGGAAATTCAATAAAGAATCTGTTGAAAATATTTTACCACTGGCACCTGACCTACCAACTAATGAAGAAAATAGAGAGGCAGTGGTTCAACCGATGGATGAGGATCCTCCGATGGATGAGGATCCTCAAGGCTTTGATCGTGATGGATATCAGAGGGACGTTAGATTTTCTCCCATAGATTCTCCTGATTCAGGATTAGGAGAATGGGGGATGGACAGCAGCGATGATTCCGGACAGATATCTGACTCTTCAAGTTCTGAGTTAGGCAGTGGAAGTTACAGCAGCAGTGATCATCAGGACTACGAAACTGAGTCGACAGCAGGTAAGAAATTTAACTCTACTGATTTGTCTTCTGATGAAAAAATAAAAGATGCACCATCATTGTCAATTGAATCGGCTCCCCCGCAAAAATCGTCATTAATGGCTGCTGGAATATTTAAAGTGAAAGTGAAGTCACCCGACACGGTGACCAAATCATCGCAAAACATCTGGCAAACTCAAGAAAAAGATATAGAAACCTCACCCCCCACACCCAGACAACAATTCGCCGCTACTGCAGCATAAAAAATCAGGGGACAGTATACTGATTTAAATTTGCCAATAAATTCAATAAAAGTGAATTAAGTATACTGTCCCCTGATTAAGAAAAAATCAGGGGACAGTATACTGATTTAAATTTGCCAATAAGTTTAATAAAAAGGAATTGAAAATCAGGGGACAGTATACTGATTTAAATTTGCCAATAAGTTTAATAAAAAGGAATTAAGTATACTGTCCCCCGATTAAGAAAAAATCAGGGGACAGTATACTGATTTAAATTTGCCAATAAGTTTAATAAAAGTGAATTAAGTATACTGTCCCCCGATTTCACCCCGA
>WLWR01000064.1 GCA_012103495.1 Legionellales bacterium | reverse complement strand
ACATGGTTGAACAAATAGTATTAACACGTCTGCTCACACGATACACCGATTATCGCAGGAGTTGGGCACACCAAGCACAACTTCACGAAGCGTATACATCGGATCAACGTTCGTTGATTTCACATCATACCGAAAAGAGTCGATTGGTACAGTTGTTGGTACAGCGACATACAATGGAAGTGGTGACCTATCGGCCACAGGATCGTTGGGCTAGTCTCCATATTGCCAATCCTATGATGGTTGTAAACAGCGACAGCGAATCGGCTTTGAGTTTGCTTGTTAAGTGGAAACCGGAGCGTTGTTCGCAAGCGTTGTTGAAGTGTCGTGTTCTCAACGAAATTTTGCTGACGTTACTGTCTACTCATGGGACAAGCACACATCCGGTTTCTCCTTTTATGGAGGAGGTGTGTGCGGCATTGTTTGTGTTTCAGCGTGAAGGTGTTCCAGCCTTTTATGAGCAAACGATTGATCCGTGGTGGGAGCGAGCTTTCCGGGTACTGACGAATGGATTTAGACGGTTGTTTGATGGCAGAGCGAGAATGGATCTGACATGGGATGCGGCTGGGGTCGTAGGGCGTATGAGTGAGGGTTTGGTTTCATCGAGTGAGTCTAACAATGATCAATCGTTGTGGGACGCATTGGAGGAGGTCTTGAGTCAACGACAAACATTTGAATCGAGATTGCATCCGTGTTTTCAATCCCTGTTTATCCGTTTGGAGGCGATCCGTGAAAAGTATTTACAAGCGTTGAAAGCATTGCCTTCACAACAATATACGTATCATCGTATGGATTGGGAAAGATTTCACCAGGAGCAAAGAAATGAGAATTTGCAAATAGAGTATGAAGAAAAATTACGATGTGAAAAAGAAAAGCGTAAACGTGCAGAAGATGAGGTTCTTCGTTTAAAAGAGCAAAGAAAGTCTCAACAAAGAGAGCAGGAGCAACACTCAAACGATGAGCGAGGCGAGTTTTCTTCGCAAACACAAGCCGATGAGAAATCCACTAGAGATGAGAAAAACGAAGATGCAGTGCCAAGATCGATGGCTGGCACGGCTCAGGCTGGACTGTTTGGGGGGAGGCAACGAAATGAAGGCCAATCACCAGTAGAAGAACGGTCTGCGCAGGAAGAAGAGACATCCTCATCGTCTTTTGATGGAGGCGGCACCTTCTCATCAAGTTCTCCTACAGGCTAACTTGAAAAGGTGGACTTGTGTTATAGTGAGCGCTTCATTGAGTGGTGCTGTTGCGATGGTATGCAAGCCGGGTTGATAAGGATTTAAACATGCCAGATGATGTCCTGAAGACGATACCCAAGACGAAAGCTTTTTCGCCGGCCTGTGATGTGCAGGCATGGGTGGAAAGTTGTTTGGATGGCTGGCGACCGCAACAGGATGGTTATTATTATCCAGAGATGCTGTATGAAGACGATGGGACGTTGTCCGAGTCCCGTTTGATGCTCGCTGCCCGCTATGCGACAGAGAAGAATCGATTGCGTCGCTGGTGGATTGGCTGGTGGCATGACGGTAAACACTATTTAAAATGCGCCTATCAATGGCAATTGATTTATGGGCTGCAAGGGAATACACAAGTCGCCACCACTTTGTCCCAAAAACTGTCTCAGGCCATGAAACAATGGACTGGCGCTGACGATGCTCACGTAAGGGCGGTTCCCACCCCGGCTCAAATTTTCAACTGGCGACAATTTGCGTTTTTTCGCAGCCCAATGCCTTTAGGGCAGTTCTCAAAAAACTTATCCGATGGCTTAGCGCCCTTTATCCGCCTGTCCGAATTAATGCAGATCCGAGATCGGCTGCATCTCCCTGCGGATTGGCAAAAGCGGATTGATTTTGAGGGTGATCGAATTGATGGATCCCCGATTCAGGACGTGGCTGAACGTGTGAGGGCGTACCAACGTCGGGGTTGGTTCGGACGTTTATGGATGCGTTGGTGGACGGATCGTGGGATCCAGGCGCAGCAACGATTGTATTTTTATTATCAAGCCCAATGGACACAGACTATGGTAAGACAAGCTTCATCTTCATCAGACTCTCATGATAGGTTGGTAACACTTCCGCTGGCCTATGCGTCGGTGAAAGCCTGTTTGGAAAAAAAATGTCCGCAAGAAAAGCGGTCGATCCCCAGGATTGCGTACCAAGTGGCATCGTTGCCGGAAATGGCGATGGATGGGAAGTATCCTATCTTATCGCCCAGCCAAATGTGCAAGGCTCAAAGGGTTGTTTCTCAAGGCCTTCGAAGGGATTGGCAAGCGTTTCAAATGCATGCCCTCGGACTTTGGCAGCGAAGGATTCGTCAGCGTTGGCAGGAGTTACTGGATTTTTTTGCGAACGACTTTGATGGGTCTAGGTGGGATGTGCAGAGGGAACGGGTAGATAAGACACTTCGAAGCGCTCAAGCGCAATTGAGTCAAGAGCATTCTTTTTTTAAATCGCTGATTCAGGCCACAGCACGGGCTCATTCTCATCAATTGAAGACACTGGACACGTTGCTGAAGCAGGGTGAGGCATTGATGAAGCAATCTAACCATGCGAATCAATTGTGGGGTGGGACTTTTAAACCAGAGGAGATCTTGGGACATGCGCAATACTATCGGAAATTAATTGCTCAGTGTCAGGCTTATCCTCAGACATTGTTGATGCCTGGTCATCAGCTTTTTCAAAGTGCGCACGGATGTTTGACTCGACGATTTGCCTCGCTGGTTGCGGAACAACAGGCAATGCTTGTTGTGCAAACGCCTAAGATACGTGAAGCGCTGATTGCCGAGATGAGTGCCTTGTGTCGTGAATTTAGAGCCGAGGGTGGGCATTGGGCGCGTTGGGACGTGGATGTGAATTCGATGGCTGAGTTGGATCGCCGTTTAGAAACTTTGGAGCAAGGTGAACTCAGTCAGCGTTATGCGTGTGTGTGTTGGACGCTTGAGTTTTTGAATGAGCAACAGATGGATGCGGGTGGTGAAAAGGTTGTTTGTTCTGAAGATTTAACGGCCAGTCGGCAGCACTGGTTGTCGCAACAAGTGCAGGCGATTGCCAATGAGATAGATGGCTTGGATGAGCAGTTCAAAGCGGATGCCAAAGATAGTGTGGAGGATGACGAGATTTCTGCAAGAGGTGAGTTGCAAGTACCGATGGCCCGATGGCACCAATGGATGAGACTTTATGAGCGATATGAAACCTTGCAGACGATGTTGCAAAAAGTTGAGGTAAATCCTTCTCAAGGCGCGCCCAGTGTGGAAGATGCATTGAAACGATTGCAACAATCGTTAAGCGATTGGTTAAAGGCGCATTGTGTCGCAATGGGGAGGGATCTTCGAGTTTTATCAGAAGGGTGGACTAAACAGAGTAACGAGCTGGAGAGATTGAAGCATCGTCCGTACGATCAGAAACGAATGATGGATGATGCGGTGTGGCGTGATAGACACACTGGGAAATATGACACGGTGTTGTCAGAGGAACTGTATCAGCGCCACCAATGGACGTATCGATTGTTGCAACGCCTGGGTGAATTGACCGATATAAAACTTTATGAGCTTCTTGAAGCAGATGTTACGAACAGCTTTCATACTTGGTTTGAGTTTCGCTATCAGATGATTGAGGACGAACTGAGAGCACTTGGGGAACAGGTCAGAGGTCAGGCAAGGGTTCGTGGGATTTTGGAAGATCGTTTTTACTTGTATGATCTTTTGACCTCTTTAGAGGGTTCTCATGATAAGGAGGCGCTTTCAAATCAGAGGAGGCGTAACAGACAGCAAGGGGAAGGCGTACATTGTATTCGTTTGATGGATCCGGGTTGGGAGGAATCGGCTTTTATTGAACGGTGTTTGGGTTTACGAGAGGCGTTAAAACGGATGAAGATTTGTGTTTCTTGGGAGGCTGCGCAAGGGTATTTAGTGCAGTTGGAGGGGTTATGGGAAGCTTCGGTGAGACAACAACTCGAACGGATGCAAACGCAACTGACAAAGTTTGGGCAAGGTTTGAAGAGGCTTGTGAGCTTGGCGCGGGGGGATTGGTTTAATGGTGGTTCCTCGTGGTCTAAGATGCAGTGGTTGATGCGGCAAGCCCAAATGCGTCAGCAGTATAACCGGTTGAATGAATGGCTTTCGCGATGGGATGTGGGCGATTGGTCATATGACGAGCGTGCTGAATTGACGACATTACGTAATCGTTTGGAAACGATTTGGCGTGAAGGGTGTGCGGTGTCGCAATATTGGGAGGCTCTTTGGACACAAGAAGCGGCGTGGCGGGGTTTTTGGCAAGCGTTGAAACAACACGCCTCGTTACGCTTCGATGGTGGGGCAAACGAGTTGAGTTATGAAGACAAGAGAGAAGGGTTGAGACAATCGTTGATGGGCGTGTTGAGTTCTTCGAACGTTGTTGCGCCAGCGACCGAGATCCCAATTTTTATTGACGGATTGTTGGAGGATTTTGAAGAACGATTGGGGCAGGTGTATTCTTCGGTGAGTGAATGGAGAGATAAGTCGGATGAATGGTCATTGGAGTCTTATTTGCCAGGGATGCAATCTAAAACATTGTTGTATAGACGCGAGATTTTTGAATTAGTCGGTCAAGGAAAGTTACTTCAATATGCAATTTTTTGTACGCTTGCTTCGTTGAAACTAACGATACCGAAGACAGTTTGTATTGGCGTACTGATCCAACAGGTTCAGGACCAGTATGGGTTGGCGTGCCACCGTCTGCAAAAAGAGGTTAAGGCATTGATGTGTAAACTCCATCCGGATCGAGATCCGGATATAACAGTTTCACATTTGTCGCAGGAAGATGTGGATCCAAAGACTTGTACGAATATCGCTGCATTGGAGCGTAGATATAAAGATGTGATATTGGCTTATTACAATGATGCGACGGCCGAGGAAACACAAAAGTGTTTGTCATTGGAGAAGCGAGCTTTGGAGTTGCGGTTAAGACATCTTTATGCGACTCGAAAGAATGAGGCACTCCCTCATCACCGAGAATCAGAAGGATTTACCATTTTAGAACGACTTAAAAGTGAATTAATTGCTTTTAGCGGATTTTTGGAGTCAGGGAGTAAAGAGATTGAGGATCTGGAAAGCGCGGTCACTGATGTGAGGGCTGAAGTTCGGTTGGGGTTGAGGTTGAGATTATCAGGAATGCCAATTGAGGCCATGTCTTTGGCCGAAAGAGTTGCATTACTTTGGGTCGCTCCCGAACGGTATGAAACGATGTGGTGGGAGAGTTGGCAAGCCTGCCAGATGCATCAATCAACGTTATCGGATTGGGGACAGAATGCTGCGGTAGGGATTTTTATTGAAACGTTGGTCATTCATGCGAAGAGTCAAAGTAAGGTCGATAATCTTTTTGGTGGGCAAATGACTATGATGATAAAGCAGGAGGAAGATAAGCGTCGACAGATAGAGATGGAAATTGCTCATTTAAAAAAACAGCCAACAGCTCAACAAACAGAGGCTCTTTCTCCAAAAAGGGGGGGGCGAGTCGCTGTGCTGGACAAAAATGTATCGGTTAGTGGAGCTGTTCAAGTTGGATTGTTTAATGCTCATGCACAGCCTGTTGGAGACACTGAGAAACAAGAGGATGAGGTTTCTGAGAGTGCAAGCAACACATGTGAACGATAATACTGATTTTTTTACCATTTCATGGTTGATAAATGAAGTAATGGGTTAGACATTGTTCACTGTCAAAGGATAAAACCCGTTGCGTGGGGGGGAATGAGTTACCTACGGTGAATCACAGTCCGCCAAATGTAGTGGGTGTTCGCTTATAAAAGTTCTAGAAAAATCAATGGAATAAAAATGAATCTGATACCTACGAACTAGGAGGGCGGAGGTTCGAATCCTTTCGGACGCAAGAGCTAAAATAACTCTATACTTTTTAGAATAAAAAAATTATAATTCGCCGAAAATTAATTCTTAATAAATGAATTTTGGGTAGCAAGCATATTTTTCCTCCCATATGGAAGTTCTTAGGTGAGAGATTAAGGTCAATTCATGGGGCAATATTGGTGGATTTACTTAGATGAATGTGGTGATTTGGGTTTTAATTGGAAAGATTGCCCAAAAACATCACCTTATTTTGTGGTGACTCTTTTAGTTTGTCAAAATGCCTCAGCTAATAAGAGGTTTGGTGTTGCAATAAATCGAGTACTAAAGAATAAGTTAAATGGGAAGCCTAATAAAAAGAGGAAAGTTCATGAGGTAAAGGGCGTTTCAACGACTTTCATGGTTTTCTCCAATATGAATGTGCAGTTTTTGAATTTGTGGGTGAGTAATATTTGATAGTTTACGATTTTTCCAACTATCTAAGTAACATTTGAATTGTCGAGCATCTTCTTCCCACGTTTTTTTGTGGTGAATGGCATGATGGTTCAAATAGTAATCAAACAATTCTTTAAGAGTCATTTCAGCACGTAAGGATCGCTTTTCATCATTGGGGTTAATGCCTTGACTGACTTTTGCATTTAGGATATCTGTCTGTTTGCGAGCTTGCTCAATGGTAGTGTTAGGATAACGACCAATAGTGCAACGTTCAGGCTTACCTTGAATTTTACGATACATGAAAAAAGTTTTAGTACCACTTGCCCGCACCATTAATTTTAATCCAGGCTTTACAGTGTCGTGATAAGTAATTTGCTTATCTGTTTTTTCGGGCAGAGGCAAATTATCTAACGTACGTTTTGTAAAATTAATTCTCAATATTATCTGTTGAGTTGTTGGCTTATGTTGGTTCATGAATTTGTCCTTGAGAGATTCACTATAAGTTTGTGCTACCTATGTGCTACCCGATAGAGTGATTTTTATTAAGTTCAGAATATCATGCTTAAAAGAAATATCAAAATAACCATTTGAAAAATAAGTGATTATTGTGTTTTGTTAAGTGTGGTTAATTCTCATTAATACCTGCGGAAACTGATTCATAATCAGTAGGTCAGGTGTTCGATTCACCTCACTGGCATTAGTTAAATCAACGACTTATCGAAAATCAAAAATCCTTCAAAATACGCTGTGCCACCTATGTGCCACCCGGTGCTGTGAATTGGAAACGAACATCAGCAGGGCAATTTATCGAAAGTTAGAAAACCTCCAAAATGCTCTGTGCTACCTATGTGCTACCCTGGATTGAACATAAAATTTGGATAATTGAATTTGAGAAATAGGGTGTGGATAAAATCCTGCTGAATTTTGAGGATTCTTTTACTGTAACTTTTAGACTTGACCAGATTAAAGAGAAAGAACATGATGAAAACATCATCTCTTTTGCTAACTTTCGCTGGAAATCATATGATCGACAATTATTTTAGTTGCCTATAGCGACTTGACTTAGGAAACGAACACGACAGGTATATTTAATTGAGAATTGAGTTAAGTATACTGTCCCCGATTTCTTAATTTTTATTTAAGCATAATAAGGTACTATGCCGCGATAATATAATTTATAGAGATTGATAGTATGCTTACTAATGAAGATACGCATAAACTTATTGATGATAAACTCAAGGCGTTTAAGGCACTGGAGATTCTTAACCTGTCTGATAATAATATTGGCGATGTTGGTGCTAAAATTATCGCTGAGAGTCTTGGAGAATTTGCGGAACTAAGGCATCTTAGTCTGAGTTATAATCCAATGGGCGGTATGGGGCTAGTTACTATCTTGTCCAATCTTCATACGGTTGACACAATTCACTTTGCCGGTAATGAAATTGATGAAAAAGATATCCCAGCGGTTGCTGGGCAGCTTGTAGTAAGTGAGACACTGAAAAATCTTACCATGAGTCATCGTTCAATTAGCGGTCTAGCTGCAATGAAGATCCTTGATGCGGTTAGTAAAACTAAAATTAGCTGGTTTCAGTTTTATTACAATGATTTCTCTAATGTTGTAGACAGCCCCGTTAAGTCATTTGTAGAAAACAGAATACTGAAGGATCTTAACCTGCGAGGGAATGAGATTGATGACGCAAGTGTCCCAGTAATCATCATCCCGATTGCTAAGGCGTTTAAGGCACTGGAGAGTCTTAACCTGTCTGATAATAATATTGGCGATGTTGGAGCTAAAATTATCGCTGAGAGGCTTGGAGAATTTGCGGAACTAAGGCATCTTAGTCTGAGTTATAATCCAATGGGCGGTATGGGGCTAGTTACTATCTTGTCCAATCTTCATACGGTTGACACAATTCACTTTGCCGGTAATGAAATTG
>WLWR01000063.1 GCA_012103495.1 Legionellales bacterium | reverse complement strand
GATGCAACGGCGCATGATCTTCATCAGCACCTGTATAGCGACTGATTAAATTCAATGCTGTCACCG
Organism: Legionellales bacterium; assembly: GCA_012103495.1. Lineage (GTDB taxonomy): Bacteria > Pseudomonadota > Gammaproteobacteria > WLWR01 > WLWR01 > WLWR01. Next base: position 8,171 of record WLWR01000063.1, on the reverse strand, counting down.
GAACATACACTTTATCTTCATTGGCATAATGCAAGACTAAAAATTCAGTGGGACAGTTATTCATAGTCAAGGTTTGCAAACCTTGATAGCGACCAACACCATAGGCCAAGTGCACCACCGGTGCACCCATTTTTAATTCGGTTAAATTGCGAATCACTGCGTCCGCGTCAATGGTTTTGGCTTTGCGCCGGCGTTGTTGAAGGACTTGTTCCCCAAATAATTGATCTTCAACAATAATGGCTAAGGCAGGATCAGTTAATAACGCGCCTTGCGTTAAACGGCTCTCGGTAATCGCCAATGGCATGTCACCTTGTACAAAAGCTTTCCAGCCTTTGACTCGTTGTGGCCGCACATCTATGGATGCCAATAATTTTAACAATACTTCACGCCGCCCGGCACTTTCCACACAAAACAAAACACGTCGTGATGTTTGTTGTAAAAAATCGGCTAAATGGGTGAGTGGTTGCGACCATCGATGTTCAATTGGTAAAGTGGGAGACGGCTGCACGGCAAACTGTGTTTGTTGCTTGCTAGTTGCTGACTCACAATGCAATTGAATTTGTTGATACGATTTCAATGTGGCCAACAAATCATCCGGTCGCCAAAACATCTGCTCAGGCGCTAACAAAGGTCGTCTTACATCGCCTTGCCGCTGTTGATGAATGTGTTCAACCTCTTGCCAAAATTGTTGTGCTTGCTCAACAACTTCTGGTAAACGAACTATCAAACTATTCTCTGGTAAATAATTTAATAAATGCGCGGTCTGAGGAAAAAACAAAGGCAAATAATATTCAATACCCGCCGGAGCAATACCTTGACTCACCGCTTCATATACTGGACATTGCGCGGGGTTGCCAGCAAACGTTTCTCGCCACGCTTGACGAAAAGTGACAATCGATTCATCGGTTAGTGGAAATTCATGGGCAGGTAGTAAATTGATTTGGTCGATTCTGTCACAAGAACGCTGGGTATCGACATCAAACAATCGAATGGAATCAATTTCATCATCGAACAAATCAATGCGTAAAGGCGTTGAATATCCCATTGGAAATAAATCAATGATTGAACCACGCAAAGCGTATTCACCATGTTCGAACACTTGATTCACCATTTGATATCCAGCATGAGTGAGCGACTGACGAAAATTCTCCAAAGCGAACGTTTGCCCTTTGGACAACATCAAGCTATGTCCCATTAAAAAATGAATAGGAGGCAATCGATGCAACAACGTGCTGATTGATACCACCACCACTGGATGCGACACAGTCGTTACCGCGTGCAACGTTCGCAAACGATCAGAAATTAAATCTTGATGTGGTGAAAATGAATCATAAGGCAAGGTTTCCCAGTCGGGAAATGGCAACACTTGAATCTGCGACTCGTGCTCTTTTAGAAAAAAATTCAATGCCTGAGTCAGTTGCCACACTTGTTGATTGTTGGCGGTAATGACCAAACACGCTTGACCTGCCTGAGCGATGGTCTGTGCCAAGCTCAGCGGCAAACTGTCACCGCTTAAACCATACCAATGACTCAATGGTGAATCAAACGCAGTCGGTGGAGTAAGTGGCGACCACATCATACAACGGCCCTTTGTCTTATTTGCTGAAAAACTGCCGATTATACCGATTCCTGCCCCAGATGCGAAGATTCCCAATACATCCATTAAAGAAATCAATTGAAACGTCGTTATAACTATTGAGCCGGTGAAAAAAGGATAACTCGAATGATTCGCCCTTCTTTGATTGATACACACAAATTTATTATTTTACTGGCATGTTTATTAGTATTTTTCATTGTCAGTGCTTTAACTCAAGACAGTTATTTTAAATTTATCATCAGTCTTTTATTTGCCACCCTGATGATGTTGAGTTTATATTTGATCAGTCATAGAAAACGTCTATTGATCACCGGCACCTTGATTTTAGGCAGCCTCACCACGCTGTCGTTTTTCTCAGATGCCACCTTATCGCCTGATGTCACTTCATTGATAGGGGCTGAAATTATTTTGGCCATTTTATTTTTTAGTGTCTTATTATTTGCATCGTTACATTACACAGTACGTGATAGTACCATTACCCTGAACCATTTATGTGGCGCAGTCTGCACCTATTTGTTCATTGGTTTAACTTGGAGCTATCTGTATCTACTGATAGAATTGCTGCAACCTGAATCGTTTTACCCAACCACCGAGGTCGTGGAACAAGGCAGTCAATCGCTGAAATTTATATATTACAGTTTTGTCACTCTTACCACCTTGGGGTACGGTGACATACGTCCAATCAGTGACATTGCCAAAACCACTTCCTGGTTAGAAGCCGCCACCGGCCAATTGTATTTGACGATTTTAATCGCTCAATTGATCGGCAAGTACGTGGCCCGTACTTACAAGTCAACAGGATGACATTGATGAAACATGGCCTCATTCTCTTTTCACTGCTGAGCACCTTTACTCTAATTGGTTGTAGCTCTGAACCTACTCCTTCCGATCAGGCAGTAGCTAAACCTGTCAAAACATTATTAATTGCTGGCAGTGGTCAGAGCGCGACTCGCTTTTTCCCCGGTAAAGTATTAGCCAATCAAGAAGCCGATTTAGCATTTGAAGTCAGTGGTCAATTGATTGAATTTCCAGTCAATGAAGGTGATCAAATGCGTCAAGGCAATTTGTTGGCACGTCTGGATCCACAAATTTATCAAAACCAAGCTCACGAAAGCAGAGCACGCTACGAATTGGCATTGGCCCAATTAAAACGTGGTGAAGAATTAATCAAACGAGAATTTATTTCTCGCAATGAATTAGATATCCTCAGATCCAAATTTCGCATTGAAGAAGCCAATCTCAGCAATGCCGAACGTGATTTAAGAAATACTGTGCTCTATGCTCCATTTGATGGCATCATCGCGAAAAAATTTGTTGAAAATTTTGAACGAGTGGAGGCCAAAGAAAAAATTCTAAGTTTTCAAGACATTGATAACATTGACATTGAAGTCTTCTTACCAGAACAAATCTTATTATCATTACCCAAAGAGGAAACTCCCGACACTCATCCGCCAGATATTGTCGCCATATTCAATTCACTGCCTGATCAACAATTTCCTGTTACCTTCAAAGAATATTCAGCCGAAGCCGATCCCGATGTGCAAGCTTATCGTGTGGTTTTTACCATGCCAAACCCACCCAACATCAACCCTTTTCCAGGAATGAGTGTATCCCTCAAAGGTATGATACCTTTAACCAATCATCACTCATCATTTTTTCTAATTCCTGCCAGCAGTGTGTTTTACAGTGAAGACAAACAACCTTCTGTGTGGTTAGTGGATCCTCAAGATCAAACCATTCACCGTCAACCGATTACCGTCGGTCGTATGGAACAAGATCAAATTCGGGTTTCAAGCGGCTTAAAAGCCGGTGATCGCATTGTGGTAGCAGGTGTGCATTTTTTACAAGAGGGCAATCAAGTGCGCTTGGTAGATCCACCATAGCGATGCCTAATAGGAGAACAAGCGATGGACATTGCGCAATTCTCAATTGAAAAACGAGTTATCATTTGGACGATGATCATTTTATTCATTGTAGGGGGACTGTTTGCTTATCAAAATTTAGGTCGTTATGAAGATCCGGAATTCACAATTAAAGATGCCAAAGTCATTACCTTTTACCCTGGTGCCAAACCGTTAGAAGTTGAAGAAGAAGTCACTGATCGCATTGAAAAATCGATTCATGAACTCAGTCAAATCAAACGTACCACCTCAATTTCAGAAACAGGTTATTCAGAAATCACCGCCACCATTCAAGATAAATACGACAAAACCAGTTTGCCACAAATTTGGGATGAATTGCGACGTAAAGTCATTGATATTCAATCACAATTACCTCCAGGTGCAGGACCTTCCATCGTATACGACGATTTTGGCGATGTGTATGGTATGTTGTTTGCTCTCACCGGTGAAGGGTTTAGCTATCGTGAATTAAAACGCTACAGTGACATTATCAAACGTGAATTGGAATTGGTACCCGGCGTTGCTAAAGTAGAAGTGGCTGGCGTTTGGCAAGAAGCTATTTTTGTTGATGTCGCACGCAGCAAACTGTCTCAATTGGGCATTTCATTAGAAGAAATTTATGCTCTGTTGGAATCACAAAATCTAGTAGCTGATTCTGGTCACGTACGCGTTGGCGATGAATATATCGTCATTCAACCCAGTGGTGCCATCGATTCGGTAGAAGCCATCGGCGATTTATTATTGCCCAGCACTTTGTCTACTGGTCAAGTGTATTTAAAAGACATTGCCGAGATCAGCCGCAGCTATATCGAAGTACCCGATCATTTAATTTATCACAATGGTGAAGCCGCATTAACAATTGGTATTTCCATTGTCTCAGGTGGCAATGTGGTTAAGGTCGGTGAATTGATTGAACAGAGGATCGATTACATCAGTGAATTAATTCCGGTTGGGTTGCAATTGCAACCCATCTACGAGCAACCCACTATTGTTGATGAATCGATTCAAAATTTTATGACCAGCTTGTACCAAGCCCTCGCAATTGTGGTTGGTGTTTTGTTAATTGCCATGGGTTTACGCAGTGGATTGATCATCGCGGCAATCTTATTATTGACAGTATCAGGCACTTTATTTTTCATGATGATTTTTGGCATTGATTTACAGCGGGTGTCTTTGGGAGCATTGATCATTGCCCTAGGTATGCTGGTAGACAATGCCATTGTGGTTATTGAAGGGATCCTAGTCAAAGTACAGCAAGGCGCGCAACGAGTGCGTGCCAGTCAAGAAGTTCTCGCACAAACGATGTGGCCTTTGTTGGGCGCAACCATTATCGGCATTTTGGCATTCGCACCCATTGGGTTGTCACAGGATTCCACCGGTGAATACACCAAATCTTTATTTTATGTGATTGGTATTTCATTGTTATTGAGTTGGTTATTAGCCATCACCGTTGGCCCTTTGTTTTGTCATGATTATTTGGCGCAAGTTCGTAGTGATACAACCAATACACAAGACGCTTATCAAAATCATTTGTATCGAAGCTACACTCGTTTGCTACAAACGTGTTTACACCACAGTTGGGTCACAGTAGGCATTTTAATTATTTTGCTAGGTGCGGGTATTTTTGGTTTCAGCAAAATTAAAGAAGGTTTTTTTCCTGATTCCACCACCCCAATTTTTCTAGTGGATTACTGGCGCGCCGAAGGTACCGATATTCGCGCCTTGCGCGATGATATGCTGATCATTGAACAAAATATTTTGGCCATTCCCGAAGTAACCGATGTAACATCTCACTTGGGTCGAGGAGCACAGCGCTTTATGTTGGTTTATGAGCCAGAGTCTCCCAATTCCAGTTATGGACAATTTATTGTACGAGTGACTGATTATCGATTGATCGACGATGTTGCCCAACAAGTGAAACAATGGATTGCTGATAATTATCCTGATTCAGAAGCTAAAATTCGTCGCATTCGATTAGGCCCTGGTAAAGGCTCCAAAATTGAAGTGCGTTTTAGTGGTCCCGACCCCGAAGTATTGCGCGAATTATCAAACCAGGCGCAACAAATTATGCGAGATAATCCCGGAGCAGTGGATGTACGCGACGACTGGCGACAACCGGTCAAAGTGGTACAACCTATTTACGCCGAACAGTCTGCACGCAGCGCTGGAATCACCCGCGACGATTTAAGCGATGCCTTATTAACAGCATTTTCAGGCAAACAAGTCGGTGTGTATCGTGAACGAGATGAATTGATTCCGATCATTTCCCGTCCACCCGATGAAGAACGCTTGAACGTTGGCAGCCTGGTTGATTTGCAAGTTTGGAGTCCTACTTTGCGTCGCACGATTCCCATGATGCAAGTCACGTCACGTATTGAAACGAAATGGCAAGACAATAAAATTCGGCGTCGCAATCGCAAACGCACCATTACCGTTTCCAGCGAACCGGATTTTGACGTCATGGCATCGGTTGTTTTTAATAGTGTGCAACCTTTAATTGAAGCCATCCCTCTACCCGTTGGGTATGAATTGGAATGGGGGGGTGAGTATGAAAACTCATCGGATGCGCAAACCGCATTACGCCAACAAATGCCTTTGGGATTCATCAGTATGTTTTTAATTGTGGTGGTATTATTCAATGCTTTGCGTCAAGCGTTAATCATTTGGCTGTGTGTACCTTTGGCGATTGTGGGGGTTACCGTCGGTTTATTAAGTACCGGTAAGCCTTTTGATTTCATGGGACTGTTGGGCTTTTTAAGTTTGATTGGCATGTTAATTAAAAACGCCATTGTCTTGGTCGATCAAATTGACTTGGAACGACAACAAAACAAATCATTATTATCGGCGATCATGGATTCTTGTTTAAGCCGGGCAAGGCCGGTGGTACTAGCGGCATTAACAACCATTTTAGGAATGATCCCATTACTAAGCGATGCTTTTTTTGTCAGCATGGCGATTGTCATCATGTTCGGCCTAGCATTTGCCACCTCACTTACTTTAATTGTGGTACCAGTACTGTATCAATTATTTTTCCACCACACCCAGCAAAAGGAAATGAACCCTCATGAATCACCAACAACGTAACTACATTATTTTTGGCGCTAGCGGCGGTATTGGCAGCGCTACCGCAACTGAATTAGTTCACGCGGGGGGACGTGTGTTATTGGCCGGCCGCAATGAAACTTCATTGCAAGCATTAGCCGAACAGCTACAGCAACCGTATTATTTGGTTGACGCTACCGATGTGCAGGCGGTACAAGATTGCGTGCAACAAGCACAACAAGATTTTGGTGACATTCATGGCGTCGTCAATTGTGTTGGGTCTATTTTATTAAAGCCTGTACATTTACTCACTGAAGCCCAGTGGCAAACCACGTTACAATTGAATTTAACATCCGCCTTTGCTGTCGTTCGTGCCGCATGCACCGCCATGCTCAAAACCGGTGGTCACATTGTCTTGCTGAGCACCGCCGCTTGTTGCCATTTAGGATTACCCAATCACGAAGCGATTGCCGCTGCCAAAGCCGGCGTTATTGGTTTAATGCAATCAACTGCGGCTACCTACGCCAAACATCACATTCGCGTCAATTGCATTGCCCCTGGTTTGATTGAGTCCCCATTGAGTGCATTCATCACACAAAATCCAAAAGCATTGGCAATTTCACTGAAACACCACCCTCTCGGTCGCATCGGCACCCCACATGACATCAGTCGAGGCATTGTGTTCTTATTAGATCGCGACGCCGATTGGATCACCGGCCAAGTGTTGGCCATTGATGGTGGATTATCAGTGATTAAATGAACCAACCACCCTTCATAAGATTCATAACGGTCACCACAATTATTCCTACTCACACGCCCGATAAGCATTGATAAACAATTCTAACCAAGGGGTATCTTCACGACGTTGACGAGGATACCAAGACATTTGGCTGGTACGCACCACACGCTCAGGATGCGGCATCATGATGGTCACTCGGCCATCGGCAGTGGTTAAGCCAGTTATGCCCGCCGGACTGCCGTTGGGATTGTCTGGATACGTTTGAGCAACCTTTCCGTAGTGATCGGTATAACGTAAACTAACCAATTGCTGTTGTTCAACATCGTGTCTGGCTGCTTCGGTTTGCCACACGGCACGACCTTCGGCATGTGACACCACCACCGGCAAACGTGAGCCAGCCATGTCACGCAATAGAATAGAAGGCGACGATTGCACCTCCACCAAACTCAACCGGGCTTCGTATTGTTCTGAACGATTGCGCTCGAAGTATGGCCAATGATTAGCCCCTGGGATTAATGTTTGCAACTGCGATAACATTTGGCAGCCATTGCATACCCCCAAAGTAAAGGTATCGGTCCGGTGAAAAAATTCAGCAAATTGATCGCTTAATTGTGAATGAAACAAAATGGTATTGGCCCAACCACGCCCGGCACCCAACACATCCCCGTATGAAAAACCACCACACGCCGCTAAGCCTTGAAATTCAGTCAGCGTCGCCGCACCACTGATCAAATCACTCATGTGCACATCGATGGCTTGGAACCCAGCGCGATCAAACGCGGCGGCCATTTCCAACTGACCGTTGACTCCTTGTTCACGCAAAATAGCAACTTTGGGTTTTTGACTTTTCACCGCCGGCGCTTGGCTGGGGGTAAAGGTTAACGCAACCTGC
>WLWR01000062.1 GCA_012103495.1 Legionellales bacterium | reverse complement strand
TTTCAATCTCAGTTATTATATCAATGCACTCTATCTTTTTAAAATCTCTTATTTATTGAGATGAATATACGATTATCTATCTCCAATAAGATTAGCAAGTGCTGCTTTTAAAACTTGAAAACAGACTTTAGCAGTGTGTTCATCTGGTTTGAACTTAGATTTCATTTGCTCATAAGGATGAATGTAATTACGAAATTCTCTTAGTTCATGGCTGAACTTTTTCACGTCCAGTCCCAGCAACTTAATATCGTAAGCAGTGTCTATGAAATGAGCAAGACTCCATTCATGCAAAGGTTTCGCTTTTCCTTGTGCATCTTTCGGGCTAGTAGGAGATCGGTTAAACTGTTCCGGATTCTTCTGTGCAACTCCAAGTAAAACACCCTCTAGAACACTACCACATAGAAAAATCACTGAAAGGTGTGCACCTACATCCAAAGCCTTTTTCATCTCTGTCAAGCGCGATTCAATTATTGAAATAATCTGCCCCTCAATAGGTAGCTCATTAATATTCGAAATAACAAATTCTTTATCAAGAAAGCTCGATATAGTCTCAGCTATCCTAGCAGAAGTTTTTCCTGATAATCTCTTGACAATTTCTTGACACTTATCCAGAAGACCAATATCTATTGTGTGACCATTCAGGTCGCAATTAGCTTTATAAGAATCAAGCATCTCCGAAAGCACCTGACTAACCACAGCATCTGGTTCTTGTTCCCAGAATGCCTGCATCTTTTTTGCCTTCGAGGTGCCCCAGGTTTGGTATTTTTCTCCGTGAATATCAATCTTGTGGCGACGGAAAACCTCCGCGTAGGTTGCATCAGTATAATCAAGAACATAGCCATGATCCATATCAAGAAGTTTTTTAAGATAATGCTTTTCGCTATCCGTAAGGCTACTCATGTGACAAAACCTCTAGTGCTCATTGATCAGTAAACTTTTTTTGCTTGGTAATACTAAGATTCTCAAGCTCTCTCTTAAAGTAAGATAGTCATTTGCTCGAAATTACTTCATTAGTAAGTTTTTATACTATCACAAACAAGCTTGCTGCCTCACTCAAATTTGTGATGAAAAATCAATCTAGTACACAATCCCTGAAGGGAAAACTTTCCCCTCACCCCCTTCATGCTAATTATTGAAAATCTCCTTTCGATAAAAAACACCCAATCGAAAAATCAGCATTCCCCCAACGCCTAGCGGCCGCCTAAAAAAACACACACCCTTCGCACCACGGATAATTTCATTTAATTATCAAAGAGTTATAAAAGTTTTGTGTGCGACATACAATATTCACCTGCCAGCAAACCACCAGCCAAATGCCAGCCATTGGCTGGCGTGCTGGCACAAAACATCTAAGCATTTGATTTTAAACGATTTAATCAAATTAAATCGGCTGGCAATGCAATTACGAACACCAGCATTTAGCTGGTAAGCACAAGCCACTTACAAAACTGAGCCGTTGTTTATCAGAAAAACCACCATATGGCATAGCTTTGATGATACCTATTCTTAGATTATGAATTTGGCTAACTTCGGGGCGCACTACAGATAGAATGTGGATTTTGAAACTCTTACTGGCATATAGAAAGAAATAACCCATTATTTTTACTCCTGTATAACCAAACATTTTTGTTCGAGTCAGTGGCTTAACAACAGTGATGCTTTGATTGTTCAGAAGAAATGAATGATACAAATAATTTCTTTGCAACAATACCCAACGACAAAACCGATCAATTTGATTGTTTCTCACAATTCTTCATCTGGTTTATAAGCATTTCGTAAAATTTTGAATGTGTCCTCGATAGGGTATTTAAAAATAGTCAGGCATTCATTAAAATGCTCAACTTTTACGAGGAACAAGGAATCTAGCAGTGACTTTTTTTTACGCCATTACAGCGGCTCGTCGGGTAACAAGACATCCCGTATTCATCCGTCCAACGCGCCCAACATTATTTCAATGGCAATGGCAAATGCAACAGCGAAACACCTCGACTTCTAATACCAAGCCCCCCCCTCCAGACATTAACAAAATTTATCATACATTACTTAATCATCCCATAGATGCCCCACCTCTTGCTTGTAATATTGTATCTCAAGTTGTTGATCGCCGCTCACCTAACAAACTTGCCATACGTAGCGCCGATGATACAGGCGAGCAAGAAGATATCACTTATGAAAAGCTGATTGCTCGAAGCCATCAAATTGCTCGCTTCTTTTTTAAAGAAGGGTTTGAAACTGGAGATAGCATTGCATTAATGCTAGGGCAGCATCCTGCTTGGTGGTATAGCTTAGCTGGATTGATACGTCAAGGCATCGCTGTGGTTCCTTGCTCCAAATTCCTAACTTCTCAAGATCTCAATTATCGAATTAACGAACTCAATATTAAGGGGATCATTACCGCTCCAGAGTTACAAAAACGAGTTGATGCTATCGAATTCCAGTGTCCTTCTTTAACTCATAAAATAACAACAGGCATAGGAAGTACACATTGGAATTCACTAGCTGATATTTTTAAACAACCCATTACTCCCACCATGATGGTTCAAACAACCACTGAAACCCCTTGCGTGGATCTTTATACTTCGGGAACCACAGGGCTGCCCAAGGTCGTTCAACACAATCATGACTATCTTTTTTCTCACTTAACTACAGGAAGAGATTTGTTGCAGGCCACCCCTGAAAGTTTAGCTCTCATTGCCTGCGATACAGGTTGGGGGTTGACAGTATGGATGACCGCCGCTGTCTGGTTAATGGATGCGAAATTACTGATTACACCTACCAATAAAAAATTTGATCCACAAAAATTACTTGCCACATTGCGTGACCAACCTGTCACAATTCTTTGTACAGCACCAGCGACCTTACGATTATTGGTTACAGAATACAATTTTAATCAATTTAAATTCCCACATTTAGAGCGCATTGTCATTATAGGAGAACTAGCGGATCCCGAATTGATTAGAGCATTTACTTCACTTGGCATTGATGTTTCCATTGGATATGGGCAAGCAGAAACGCCGCCACTCACAAGAAGTATCAAGGGGGGGCGACATATACCAAATACAATTGGCACATCTGTTCCTCCATACCACGTTGCAATATTAAATGAGCAATTGCACCCTTTACCAGCAGGTGAAGTAGGACAAATCGCCATGGATCTAGAGAAAGGGAAACGTCTTGGTTTGATGCGTGGTTATATCAATGCACCAGAACAAACACGCAACTCTTTTTCCCCTGATGGTCGTTACTATTTAACTGGTGATTATGGTAAAAAAAATGAAGACGGCTCCATCATTTATCATGGTCGAAGAGATGATCTCATCAAAAGCCAAGGCTACCGCATCGGCCCCCATGAGGTTGAATCTGCTGCAGCGTCACACGAAGCCGTGAGAAAAATTGCCGTTGTGGGGATACCTATCCATGGAGTTATCACTATTAAAGCATTCATCTTATTGAAAGAAGGCTTCTCAGGCAGCCCAGAATTGAGCGAATCTATCCAAAACCACATCAAACAAGAAACCGCTCACTATAAATGCCCACAGGAGATTGAATTTCTTAGTTTAGAAGAGTGGAGTCAATATGAAACCATAAGCGGCAAAATACGCCGTGCGGCATTAAGGAAATTGGAAGAAACTAGACTGGCTGATCAACAAACCAAGGAAGAGGCTACATTGCACTCGCCTCGACCTCGATAATCAACTTCAGATATTCCGCTAAGAAGCCAAGGCAATTTCCTCATCTTCTTGTACGAAAGACTGCTGAATACCCGTTAAGAAATGAAGCCTAGCGGTTAAAGCTCTAATAGCTGCAGCTTCAACTTGACGCAATTTGCTTTCATCGCCATTGACCAGGTTGGCAAGCATTTGTATGGCTTTAGGAAAATGCTCCTCCCCATCCAGTTCAATGTGACGCTCAAAATAATAAATCAACGTACTAAATTGCTGTTCATGATTCGAAGCTATCTCTGCTTTCAACTGGCTTAACAAAGGGGTAAACATTTCTGCTGTCACGCCTTCGCGTCCATAAACAAAAGCAGCGGCAAGTTCATGCGTTTCAAGAGTAAAAAAACTAAATGTCGATTTGACAAAATTTTTAGTCGCTGCATTTAAAGGCAACTGGTCTAAAGCATTTTCGACCGATACTCCTTGTGATAAAAGATTCAACATTGTTTCAATAGATGTTGTATCCGCGCCAACTTTTTTCATGGCCGTTAAATAAATATCAAAATGGCTGGCATACGTGCCATCTTCTGTTACGTCACCTTCTTCTTCAACTAAAATGCTGCTAATCAAGTTTGCACTGAGTGCGTCTTTCGGTGGAAACCAAGGCGCAGCAGTAGATACCAATCGGCGATGTAGTTCTTTTAGCAGACACATGAAATCCCAAACAGCAAAGGCATGCTGCTCCATAAATAAGCGCACGTGGTGCACTGTGTGAATGCTCTTATATAAAGGGTGATGATTGATTTTTAAGGTGAGGGGGGACAACTTTTGGGTAAGCTGCTCAATACCATACATCATATCGTTACTTCGTTTAAATGCCATTTGCTTTAACCTCCAAATCCACAAAGCATTACTGAGCGACAAGCAGTATATCACAATGAAAAAAATTCTTTGTCCTCTGCGTCAGATAAAATGATTCTTAAATCTATCCAATTGCCTCCTATTAATATCTTCACAAGTGGTTTACTTTAGAAAAAGTAATGATAAATTCAATGTAATCATCATGGTTAGATTGGCATTCTATTTTGCCACCAAAATCATTGATTGCCTTTTGGCAAAAAGCAAGCCCCACACCGGTGCCGTCTTTTTTAGTTGTTTGGTAACCTTCAAATAGTGTAGAAATAAATTCGTCGGGGATACCACCAGCTGTATCTTTTACAAACAAAACATTATGTTCCAGTCTTCTTTCCATACGAATCAAAATATCCCCTTTCTGATTTTTGTTGATCTGATACAAAGAATTTTTGATCAAGTTCGTTAAAACTCGAATCATCATGATGGTATTGCCCATAAAATGAAAATCATTGTCATAATCTACTTCTATTCGTTGAAGCTCGTCCGCTTCAAAAGGATAACGCGCCATAGTTTCTCGAATACAGCGCTCCATCGAACACTTTGTTAAGTCTTCTTGAGTCAAATCTTTTACTAACGTTTTACTCAATGTTTTTAAAGAATGATCAATATAATCATTCATATTCATCGACACAGATTTTAAAGTATGACCAGAGTTTTCCAAATTAGACAAAATCTGTGATTTAAGCGGGTCTTCAAGCAACCCTGCATCAACGGCTTTTTTATAACCGGCAATAATTTCAGGTAAAAACTTATTCATATTACCTCCGACAAGATTGACCGTTGTAATAGGTGTTCGCAAATCGTGAACAATACTACCCGTGATGACCATAATGGCTGCACGCAACTCCTCTTCCGACTTTGCTTTCATGCGTTCTTCGACCATTTTGGCAATTGTCTGCCGTTCTCGTTCCTCAGCTTTTCGCACTTCAGTGATATCGGTAAAGTAACCAACTATTCCAATGGCTTCACCCTCATCAATGATGGGTGATTTACTGACGATAGTAATAAGTTTCTTTCCATTGGGTAACGCTAGAATTTCTTCCTGATTGGTAATAACATCTCCCGCTAAAGTTTTGCGGTCACCCTCTTGAAAAGTTTCTGCCGTATGGCCTGTGGATTGCCAATTCAAGTCATAATCTGTTTTTCCCACAATCGCTTCTGGTGAACTCAACCCAACTAAGTCAGAAAAATTCTTATTACATCCCAAATAAACAGAATTTCTATCTTTCCAAAAAATATATTGCGGTAAAGACTCTGTAATTTTATCCAGAAAAACCTTGTTGATATAAGCAACTCTGCTTTTTGACTGAACTTTTTCCATCAGTTGATTGTATTGTCCTACTTTTGTTGTCACTCTCAAAATCCCTCATGAAGCTTAATATCAGTAAATCTAAAATGAATTTCACTCGCTGATTTCAATACCTGAAATAAGCGTTGGACACAGACAGCGTATTTTTCTTGGAGCTTATTAAATGCGATAGAACCACCGAGTTTGCATTTTAGTTGCCAAGCAGCGAAAAGAGTTAAATCGAGAAATTTGAAAATTGATATAATGTGGGGGCTAAAAGATATTACTTCATAATACCGCATCACTACCATCCATAATCCATGCCATGCTCATTAAGAATCGGATCAAATCCGTGAAATTATTCCAATAACAGCTTGGTATTTTAGTAGAACTATTCATTTTTTGCAATGAATGGACAGGGAAAACACATTATGCAGTGCTATTTATCTTATAAAAAATGTAACCCTTTTCCAGTAGCTTTATTCTAATAGGTCATAAATCAGATTTTTTTGACTCACATCTTGCTACATTGATCCCTTTACTGAATACGCTTACCACCGCTATGAAAAATAAAACCACTCAACAGCAATTCGCCGCATGGCTAGCCGAAGATGAGAAAAAATCACAGAACGAACTGTATCAAGAAATCGTGAACGACATTCAACAAATGTACAAAAATAAAATCACCGAAGCTCAAGCTCATACCGCTGCTAGAGATTTGATTGGTTATTGCCAGACTGTACTAACTACCACAAAAAAACAACGTGATTGATGGTTTGTGATATCACTTGCTGCAAAAGCATTGGCATCTGTAAAAAAAGCATTACAATAAAATCCATCTAGCCACAGGAACCAACTCACTACTTTAAAAACTCTCTCAAACCGATTGACCACCATTCATGCCCCAGGACAACGACACAAGGAAAAAAAACCATGAGCACCGCAAAACAAGCCATCATCCTCGCCAGAGTCTCCTCAAAAGAACAAGAAGAAGGCTACTCCATCGACGCACAAAAACATCGCCTGGAACAATACTGCTTACGCAAAGGTCTCACCGTCATCAAAAAATACGACCTGGTGGAATCCTCCACCATCGGTGATCGAAAAAAATTCATGCAAGCCATTCAATTTCTAAAATCCCAAACACAAACCACCGCCATCGTCACCGACAAAGTTGATCGACTGCAACGCAGCTTCAAAGAAACCCCATTGCTAGACGACCTCATTAATCAAGGTCGATTGGAACTGCATTTCCACGTAGAAAACTGCATCATCCACAAAGACTCAACCTCCCAAGAACGGCTCATGTGGAATATGCACGTGGTCATGGCTCAATCCTACGTCGATAGTCTACGCGATAACGTCAAACGCAGTATTGAACAAAAATTACGGCATGGCGAGTGGATTGGCACCGCGCCCATCGGTTATCTCAACATCAAAGGACTCGGGCGCAAAAGAGGAAAAATCATCCTCGACCCCGAACGCGCTCTACTCATCAAACGATTGTTCGAAGAATACGCCACCGGCCAATTTACCTTGGGCGACATGGTGGCCAAAACAAAACAATGGGGATTGCGAAACTCCAGAGGTCACCAAGGCGCACTGAGCAAAAGCCACATTCACAAAACACTCACCAATCCATTTTATTACGGCGTCATGCGTGTTCTCAAAACCGGAAAAGAATACCCTCACATTTACGAACCCATCATCACCAAAGAAGTTTTCGACGCCTGCCAAGTCGTCCGCCGAGGCTGGAAGAAAAAACCATTTCAATACGGCGCTAAGGAATATGTCTTTCGCGGTTTGATCAAATGCGCCACCACCGGTCGCACCGTCACCGCCGAAACGCAAAAAAGAACTTACAAAAACGGCACTCGCGCCCAGTGGACTTATTTAAGAACGTGGAACCCAGACAACCCCCAAAAAAAGATCTGGGTACGAGAAGACAAAGTCCTCAAAGAGGTTGAAGCCATCATCGCCAAACTGCACATCGAACCAAGGCTATACAGCAAAATCATCGCCTACATCAAACAAACCGCCAACATAGAGCGAAGCTATCATAAAGAACAAATCCACAGCCTCCACCGCGAACACGAAAACATAAGCCGCAAACTCGACAAACTCATGGACTTCTGGCTAGAAGAAAAAATAACCGAAGCAGAGCACGAAGCCAAACGCGAAAAACTCATCCAACGCCGCGATGAAATCAACGCTTTATTAACCCATCATGACCAAGCCGACGACAACTTCACCGACACGCTGATCACCCTCGTCAACTTCGCCAGCAACGCCCACCAAGCCTTCAAAGGTTCGACGACGCAAAGAAAACGACGAATCATCCATTTCACATTTTCGAACCTCGAACTAAAAGGCACAACCCTTTGTTTTACCTTAAAAAAACCGTTCGATGAATTCGTAAAATGCAGGACAATTGGAGAATGGCGCGCCCGGAAGGATTCGAACCTCCGACCCCCTGGTTCGTAGTTAGAGCCTTCGGGATGAGATGACGGTTAACCTTTTG
>WLWR01000061.1 GCA_012103495.1 Legionellales bacterium | reverse complement strand
TGCGATATAGGTGATGACAATCCGTCATAAAAAAACAATTCACATGAATCATGTTAAAAGAAAAATTCACGCCCCTCTCATTGCAAAATCAAATTGATTATTGTTACAAATGTTTGAATGATTGCTTGTTCATAACTATACCCATCGTACTTGCAGATGCCGTCCAGTACGCGCTTAAAATTCATCGCTTGAATGGATAACCATCTTGTCGCGAGTCTGCTATCATTGGCTCATTCTGTCATGATATAAAATCAATCCTGTGAAAACCTTATTTATTATGCGTCATGCCCAGACTGAATGGGCAGATGCGGGTATCGAAGATGCCCATCGCCATTTAACCGAGCAGGGACGTGCTCAAGCACAAGCCATTGCACAGCAATTTCAAGCCAAACAGGCCACCTTGGACGTGATTTATACCAGCCCCGCTATCCGCACCCTCACCACTGCACAAATCATCGCCACCCAATTTGAAATCGCCAAACAACATATTGTGATTGACCCACAAATTTACGCCGCGCAAGTTCATAATTTATTAGCGGTGCTGGCTGAAATTGAAGAAATTCACCAAACCATGCTCATCGTAGGTCACAACCCCAGTGTTAGTGATTTAGTCGGATATTTATGCAATCAACCTAGAATTCAATTGTCACCAGCAACACTGGTTGGTTTGCAAATTGAGTCACCATCATGGTTAGAAACCAGTCACGGCATCCACTATGCGACGCAGCAATTATTTTTACAACCTAATTAGGGCGTATTGTCAACACGCCCTAGACAAGAAAAACAGATTGACAGCTAATTCGTATTTAACAGCAAAATACACAAACCAATGAAAGCAATTAACAGTATCGCCAAGACTCCCATCGTAAAAAAACTCTTAGACAAATTTTCTTTACTAAACGCTTGTGGATTGCTTTTGGCATAACGAAACAATAACCAAACCATCAATCCAGCAATCAATATAGCGACCAAACCCCAACCCATCACTGCCTCCTATTCCCAACGTTGATAACGCGTTTCAATCCATTTAAACCCACCGACAATGATGCCAGTTAATGTCAAATAAATCACCCCAGCAACTGTCAATCCAGTCAATGGATCATACGTCTGACTGACGATACTGCGAATCACACCCATCAAATCCAGCAACGTAATCGTACTGGCCAAACTAGAGGCCTTCAATACCAATACAACCTCATTGGAATACGCCGGCAACATTTGAGCAAACGCTCGTGGAAAAATAATGCGTCGCCAATACAAACGAGTTGGCATCCCTAATGCTTTGGCCGACTCAATTTCACCAATCGGTACACAAATCATGGCACCGTATAACATGACGGTGGTGTAAGCAGCACTATTGAGCGCCAACACAATCACCGCACAGGCAAATGGCTCAGAAATTAACAACCACAAGGCGGTGCCCTGCAAACCAGTCATTTGCCCAATCCCAAAATACACTAAAAAGAATTGCACCAAGATAGGAGTCCCACGCATGAAGAAAATATAACCATCAATCAACCAGCGCCAAGTGTGGTGTGCATACAATTTTAATAATGCCATGATCAAAGCGCCAGCAAACCCCAGCACCAACGCCAAACTGGTCAAAGCAAGTGTGGTTAAAGTTCCCGACATGACCTGTGTACCGTACTGGTCCAACCATTGTGTTATAGCCATCACTCACCTACATCGAATGAATAAGTATGTCGATTCACACGGTCTGTTAACCACTTAAGTATCAGAGTAGAAACAAACGTTAATACCAAATAACCAAGCGCCGCGATCAAATAGTAATAAAAATATTGATGAGTAAAACTTGCAGCCAATGCCGCTTGCGTCATCAAATCGGCCAAACCAATTAATGACACCAGCGAAGTATCTTTTAATAAAACCAACCACAAATTACCCAACCCAGGCAGAGTGTACCGCCATGCTTGCGGTAATATGATTCGATAAAAGATAGAAAACCGTGTCATTCCCAACGCTTGTGCAGCTTCTGATTGACCAACCGGAATAGCCATTAAGGCCGCACGAAACACTTGCCCAGCGTAACTGGCAAAAATCAATCCCAACGCCACACTGCCAGCAACGAATGCATTGATTTCAATATAATAACCAGCCCAATGCGTGAGCATCCGGCTAACCCCAAAGTAAATTAAAAACAAGACAACAATTTCTGGTAACCCACGCGATAAAGTGGTGATTAATTTGGTTGGCCAGCGCAGCCACTTTGAGTGAGTTAATTCACCCATGGCAAACACCATTCCTAATCCCAGCCCAAACAACAAGGCAAACAAAGCCACTTGGAGGGTGATCAATAAGCCAGCAATCAATTGTGGTGCGGAATGTAACATCGTCAATTAATTAAAATACTGTTGATACAATGTGTCATAGGTCCCATCGTTCTTGATATCCAGTAACGCCTGATTTAATTGCTTGAGTAATTGTTGATTGCCTTGTTTCACCGCAATCCCATAACCTTTACCAAAAAAAACCAACTCTTGTTGCGGTAATTCCAACAATTGATATAAGTCATTGGAAGGCTGCCTGGCCAACCACTGAGTTAACACTGGAACATCTCCTAACACACCACTAACACGTCCCGTTTTTAAATCCAACAAAGCTTCTTGAATGGTGGTAAAGTTTTTCACTTTAACCCGCTTGGGATGTTCTTCACGTAAATAACGCTCAAAAGTGGTACCGCGCTGAACACCAATGGTTTGATGATTGAGTGCGTCAGGCGTAAATTCAGAAATTTTAGTTTGATTGACCAACAAACCAATTTGATTGTGATAAATCGGTTGGGTAAAGGCGACAATTTTTTGCCGCTGTTCGGTAATCTCCATGCCACCGTACACCCCGTCAAATTTTCCCAGCTTAACGCCAACAATCAAACTCTCCCAAGGATGATGCGAAAACTTACATTCGACACTCAAGTGTTGACACATGGCTTGAATCACTGCGGTTTCGAATCCAGCCACCTGATTACGCTCGTCAATATTTACAAATGGGGGATAAGTTGCCTCAGCGGCAAACGTCAATACTTGCGCAGCAGATGCACTGACAGCAAACATGCTAAACAATATACTTAATACAAATTTCACAAATAACCTCTATGTTTGGTGCTCAGATTGTAAGAATTTTTTTAAACGTTCAGTTCGTGGATGTACCAACAGGTGATCTGCTGCGCCGAACTCCACCAACGCCCCCCGATCAAGAAACGCCACATGGGTAGCAATATCACGCACAAAGTTCATTTCATGGGTAACAATGATCAACGTCATCTGACTGTTGGCTAATTGCTGCATGATTTGTAAAACTTCGCGAGACATTTCGGGATCGAGCGCCGAGGTTGGCTCATCAAATAACATCACTTGTGGGTGCCCCATTAACGCACGCGCAATCGCAATACGTTGTTGTTGCCCCCCTGATAAAAAGCCTGGATAAACTTCTTTTTTATCCACTAACCCAACTTTTGCTAACAATGCCTCAGCTTCCTCCATCGCTTGTGCTTTAGGACGTTTCCACACTCGCAGCGGCGCTTCTAATAAATTTTGCCACACGGTCATGTGAGGCCATAAATTAAATTGTTGAAACACCATCCCAACTCGCCTGCGCAATTGTTTGACACACGCTTGATACTGACGCTTATCCGTCACTGGAAAATCCAACATAATATCATTTAATTGGATTTGTCCACTATCTGGTTGTGTCAATTGATTGATACAACGTAGCAAGGTGCTTTTACCACCGCCACTACTGCCCACCAACACAATCACATCACCTGGTTTGGCAACCAAATTAATGTCGGTCAACACCGGAGTGTGTCCAAACGTTTTATTGAGGCCTTGAATTGATAAGATATTCACCGAGAAGCTCGTTATTGACATAAATATTCACATTTGCTGCATATTTTGCTATAATTTTGCCCAAAAAGCAATCGTCGCGTATCGACAAATGACCGGAGACTACTTTGACTTCAACTCAAGTATTGATCGACGCCGTGAAACGGTTAATCACCAGCCAATCCATTAAGACACAGCAAGATATTTTACGCGGGTTAATCAATCAAGGATTCACCGTTAATCAATCCAAAATTTCGCGTCTACTGCGCCGCATCGGTGCGGTGAAAGTCACCAATGAAGCAGGCGATGTATTTTATCAAATTCAATCTGCGCTAGCCCCTCCTACCAGCAATACGCCTATTCAGCATTTACTCGATGACATTCAATACAATGAAACACACATTGTCATTCACGTGAGCCCTGGTGCAGCATCATTGATTGCACGCGTCTTGGATCATCATGATGATCGACTGGGCATTTTAGGAACGGTCGCCGGTGACGACACCATCGTGGTGATTCCGCGTTCAACGCACAAAATTAAAGAAACTTTGGCACAAATTAACTTATTGTTAATTAGTGGCGCACCACGCTGATGTATCACAAATAAGCTGCAAATAAATCAATACTTGCTATTTGACTAGGAAAAACTATGATAGCAAACGATACTAACTTGTTAATTTGATTGAATGTCATGCGCCAACCTTTAAGTGTGATTATTATTGCTAAAAATGAAGCTCTACAAATCCGCCAATGTTTGGAATCAGTTCGTTGGGCCGATGAAATTGTTGTGCTTGATTCTGGTAGTACAGATGGAACCGTTGCCATTTGTCAAGAATATACCGACCATGTGTATCAAACTGATTGGCCAGGATTTGGTGAACAAAAAAAGCGGGCACTGGCCAAAGCCACCAAACCTTGGGTATTATCATTGGATGCCGATGAGTACCTAAGTGACTCACTCACTCACGCCATTCAAACCATTCTTCAAACCAATTCCAGCCATGCGGGTTTTGAAATTACGCGTAAACATCTTTTTTATCAGAAACTGATTCACCACGCCAATGGCAAAAAAGCATTGCTGCGACTTTTTAAACGCGAGAGCGCCACGATTGAACCGGTGAGCGTACACGAATCATTTACCGTTACAGGAACCGTTGGACATCTGGCTGACCCGATTATTCATCAATCGTTTAGCGATTTATCAGACATGCTCACCAAATTAAATCGTTACTCATCGCTCACCGCACAACAAAAAATACAACGTGGCCAGCATTACAATATTGCTCAATCATTGCTACACGCCGGCTGGCAATTTTTCAAAGAATATATTATCAATCGTGGATTTTTAGACGGTGGACGAGGATTTTTACTTGCTTGGGCATATGCACACGCCAGTTTTTATCGGTGTGTTAAAACAACTTATTGTGATCAAGCTTGAAGCGGTAAGATAATTTGCTGCATCGGTAATAAGGGTACGCCCTATTCTACTTTAAGTAGCATTTTAAACTTACAGTAGAATGAACGTGTTGCTTCCCTCTTTTTTTAAAGGGAAGGAAACCATATCATTTTAATTGTGTTATTCGTATAATGGAGAGCACAATTTGATTGAGAAAGGATTTTATACTCATGGAAAGATTCCGAAGATTATCCCAATCGACACCTACCTCTCTAACAACCCAACGACTGCTTGCAAGAACTCACGATGCTGATGAGATCACTCGGAATTGTTTACAATTATTATTTGCTCAGGATAAAGATTTTGTTATTCAAGGTAAGATTGCAGAGAGCGAATCTCCACAGAACCTCATCACTTGCTTAGAACAAGATCATTTTAATTCTATCAACTTTAATACATTAAATAGAGAAGAAAATTTTGTTCAAACCACTTATCCTCAACCTATATCAAAAGGTCGAAAAACAGCCTTATTACTTTCTCGCTGCATATTCTACTATTTCATCCATCATGGAAAAAGTATCAAAGAGTTATATCAATTCACTTGCCAGATGATCACCACTGAGAGAGATAAACAAAAAGAGGCTTTTCGAAAAAACAATATAGCAGCATCGTTGATTGCTTTGACGCTATCTTATGTGCATACTTATTCTATTACGTATGAACTCCCTTATTTATTAACAGCGGCAGATACATTTGCCAAATTGGTTTTTAGTCATTTTTTAGACAGCTTCAAAGCCAGTAACCAGACCTCTCACAACCCAATTGAACGTGAAATAAAAAACTTCAATTTTTTTTACACAACATTGGTTTTGAATCTAGAAAAAGGCAGTCCATCCTATGACTTCTTCCTCAATAGGGAAGAATATTTCAGAATCGAAGCACACACCTTATTAGCATCACTACCAGCAGAATCTCATAGTGAATTGTTAATAGTAGATCAGCTGGATATTCCCAAAGAATCTTGGAATCAACTTCGGGAAGATCAAGTAAGACAAATTGCTTCCAAAGCTTTTGCACCAGATTCAAACCCACCAAACGATGAAGATAAATCAGATGACTCACTGTTAACTGCATCAATCGACGCAGCCTGGGAAAGACTTCAAACTGAGAAACAATTAATATTGAATAAATTAGAATCCTTAATTAATCCTCCCCCAGCATCTCCATCCAAAAGACGATCCTTTTTAGCACGATTATCTATCAGCTCTGGTCAAGCTTCAAATGTCACACTTAAAGCTTTAATCGAAGCTTTTCGTACCCCAAATTCAAAATCCATGAGTGCCTTACAAATATTAAAAAGAACCAGACCCAATGTTTCTGAATCTTCTTCCTCACCGTCTAAAGAATTTGAGTTTGCCAACCTTAGCATTCAACATGTATCAGCATTGATCCAGCTTGCTGCTAGAGTCAGCTTGGTTGATATGGTATCTGAATACGAGCCGCAGAGAAATTGTTTGAAGCTACTATTTGGCACAGAGTTTTATGTCGATGGACAATCTGTGTTTAAATGCCTCACACAGAGAAATTTCCTGAGTAACATTAATTTTGAAGCACTCAGTCGTCGTATCGATTACACTGGCTGGGAAACAGATGAGCTATTTTCTAAAATAATCCTACGATATTTAGACCACCATCAATTTAGCTTAGATGAAATCAAAAAATTTATTGAAGGATTGATTCAATATGCCGCGCAAGAGAAATCTCCTTTTCGACAATCTTGCTTAATTGATCAACTAATTTGCATATGTTTAACATACATTCAGCAATTTTATTCGACTCCTGAACAACAGATATCCTTCCTGGCTCATATTTTACAAAAATTTATTGAACTTTTTTATAAAGACCAAGCATACATTGAAGAACAAGCATTTCATCCGATCTATGAAAGGTTTGTTGCACCCGCCTTATCAAGGCCTTCTGATGCTTATAAAAGCTCATTACTAACACATGTGAATACATCATTGGAACCTGATGCTTCTCTAACTGATCCCAGTGAACATCCGGTTCTGCAAGATGCTCACTCATCAAATGTACAAGCATACCAGCCTCTTGACTTATCACCATTAGATCTTGATTTGCATACACGATTTAACTCACCCAAATGGTGCTCTTCCCCCAAAGAAACCGCTTCATCAAGTTTCTTAGAACAAAAAGTTAGCATTGTCCCAGAAGAAACTTCCCCCTCAAATATTTCCACCACCATTCAAAAAGCTTGGGGAACATTAATCAATCAGAAGGAAAATATGCTCACTGAAGTAACTGCCCTCATATCCATCGTTACCAAAGAAATTCTAGAAACCAGTTCACGTTGGAAAGACACAGCTAATGTCGAATTAATAAATAAACGTGAAGCTCTAAAAAAATTAGAAGAATTATTGGAAAATTCTTGGCAAGAACACCATACAAACTATACATTAACAGCAGTAGAAATTTTAAAAAATTTTAGAGTGACAGCTCCTGATTTTTTTGCCTACATAGGCTACCCCGAATCAGATTACATCCAAAAAATTCTCGCAGCGATACAACAAAAAAAAGCGACATCCCCTAAAAAAATCACTCACCGAAGAGCTAGAACTCTTTCAACCTTTTTTGGAATATCAAGAGCTCCCACTGAATCATCCTCTCCCTCCGAAGAGTCATCATCGTCTAATTCATCAAGTGAGACAACAGCAACACGTCCTCGATCAGTCACGCAATTCACACTTACGCCCCCCCATTCTTCCTAATAATCCAACCAAAAACACAAACAAATAACCCGAGGCCGATACATATAAAAAAGTATTAAACAAACCTGTCACCACAAATGCCATTAAGATCCCACACAACAACCAGCGTTGAGCATGGCATTGCCAAGCGGCGCGCCACAGCACCACCAAAAACCATAAAAAAACCAACAAGCCCAATACCCCGTATTGCACCAACCACAATAAATATTCATTGTGCGGTTGATCCAACACACCTTCCCAGCCTGTGATCCCACCACGCTGTCTATATTGATCGGTAAAACCACCTGTTCCCCAACCCAACCAAGGTTTTTCCCACCACAATTGCCAACTTAATTGATAAAACTTCAAACGAAAGCCAATCGAAGTTTGGTGTTGATCATGTTGAAACTGAGTTAAGCTGTGCCAACTCACTTGTAATTTGTGTGTCACAGTTGGAGACCATTGATAACCGGCAAATAACAAGCCAATCACCATTACCACCGCTAACAAACCACCACGCCAATGCAATTAGCTAAGAAAAAACAATCCAGCCAACAAAGCA
>WLWR01000060.1 GCA_012103495.1 Legionellales bacterium | reverse complement strand
TCAAGCAGCAACAAACCGATCCTCAGCTACGTGGACACTATTTACAAGCGTATCAACCACAATGGACGACTGTTGTTGGCGATCAATATCAATGTGATTATCAATTAGCCATTGATTTTTTATATAGTTATCGAGGCAGTGAAGAAACCTTCAAATCGTATCGCCGAGAAATTGAACGGTTGATGCAGTGGTCATGGTTGGTGGCGCAAACATCGGTACGTCAGTTAAAACGTCAACAAATTGAACAGTTTATTGAGTTTTGTCAAAATCCACCTGCGGCATGGTTAGGTCGCAAGCATGTGGCACGTTTCATTGAGTACGAAGGTTTACGCCAACCCAATCCCGCTTGGCGCCCTTTCGTAGTACGCGCCAGCAAGAAAGCTTTACGCCAAGGGTTGAGCATTGCCGCAGAAGATTTCCAACTGTCGCAAAGTGCCTTGCGCGCTATTTTCGCTGTGCTAAGTAGTTTTTTTAATTATTTGATTCAAGAAGATGCCATGGATACCAATCCCATTTTACAGTTGCGGCAGAAAAGTAAGTTTTTACGTAAACAACCTACCACGCAACGGGTGATCCGTCGTTTGTCTGAATTACAATGGCAAACGGTGTTGGCAGCAACCCAGCAATTGGCCGAACAACATCCTGAACAACATGAACGTTCACTGTTTATGATGACTGCTTTTTATGCCATGTATCTACGAATTTCTGAATTGGCGGCCACTGCGCGCTGGGAACCACAAATGGGGCATTTTCGCCAAGATCACGAAGGTTGTTGGTGGTTTTTCACGGTGGGCAAAGGCAACAAAGAACGCCAAATTGCTGTCAGCGATCAAATGCTACGAGCGCTCAAACGATATCGTCAATACTTGGGTTTACCCCCCCTACCCGCGATAGGTGAAACCACACCGTTAATGGGTAAAACACGGGGTAAAGGTGGTATCACCAGTACTCGTGCCATTCGTCAAATTGTGCAACAATGTTTCGATCATGCTATCCATCGTTTGACCGAAACTGGCCACAGCCAAGAAGCGGATCGCTTATTGGAAGCCACCGTTCATTGGCTGCGCCACACAGGCATTTCCGACGATGTCAAAACACGCCCACGCGAACACGTACGCGATGACGCCGGACATAGTTCAAGCGCAATCACCGATCGATACATTGATGTGGAATTGCGCGAACGTCACGCCAGTGCGAAGGATAAACTTGTTGATTGATCAATTGGAGATCAAGAGGTGTCTTAAACATCAACCTTGTTTGGTGAGTCGCGTCGCTCACTATTTTTTTATAGTGATGAAAGACATTAGTTATCCTAAAAATCATCGCCACGAAGAGTTTGCGACAATGCCTTTTTTACGTGTATCGTTAAGTACTTGACGCAACGTGCGATTTTCGGAGACCCAGTAGCTTCCTTGATTGCTTAAGGCAAATTCGGCTTTGAGCAATTGACACACTTGTAAATTTTGGCAAGCATTATTGGGATCGGAATCATCCATCGAGCAAGTCATGGGATAATTGGATTCATTCACGGCAAATGCTGACCAACGGTTAGGCTCTAAAATGGTTTGCCAACCGATGTCCACAAATGAATTGGCGTTTTGATGAGATAAATCGATGGGTTCTTTGCCTGAGTTGAAAATTAAAAACAAGTGCTGATGGTCTGGATTTTGAGTATTTAATAATAATTGTTGCTGGGTAAATGCAAAATTGACGGGTTCACAGTTGGGTGGGAAGACATTCGCATACGCTTTCATCAAGCTTAATCCACCCAATCCCAAGCCCATCAAAAGTGGCGCCCAGCGCCTACTTTGCTTCATGATTCATCACCTCTTGTGATTCATGGCGTTATCGTTTATTTTAGGTCGCTTATGATATTTTTTCGAACGAGCCTTCTTAGTGTCTACATCCGCAGGGCAATTAGCCAATCTACCAACACTGCCAGAGACTTATTTTGCTGGCTGCTGGTTACCGGTATTACAACATGCGATTGAGCAAATGGATCAACATTATTTAGCCCAATTACATACGAACACTCATTGGTTGCCTGGTAAGTCATGTTTGTTCAACGCGTTTCGTCAACCGTTGACTCACACGCGTTATATTTTGTTCGGTGAATCGCCCTACCCACGTGCACAATCAGCCAATGGCTATGCATTTTGGGATAGTGCGGTACAAGAACTGTGGTCCCCCACCGGCTTGGCAAAGCCGATCAATCGCGCCACTTCGTTGCGTCATTTTATTAAAATGTTGTTAATCGCAGAGCACGGTTCTTCGTTTAGAGCGGATCAACCAGCCATTGCGCAATTGTCAAAAACAGCCTACGTCACCCGACTGGATGAGTTATTTACCAATCTATTGGCCGAGGGATTTTTATTACTGAATGCATCACTGGTACTCAGTGATCAACCTGTACGATATGATGCCACACAGTGGCGACCTTTCATTCAATCGATATTAACCCAATTAGTTGATCACACATCACAACCAATCACATTAATTCTATGGGGAAAACTGGCCCAGTGGGTCGATCAAATTGCTCCCAAAACATTCCCAAGATTGATCAGTGAACATCCTTACAATGTATCTTTTATTCACCATCAGGCAATGCTAGACTTTTTTCGTCCTTTGCAATTGTTACAGCGTGAGCGCCGGAGACCCATGTTATGAATGTAGACCCACAAGAGATTAACAAATTTAGTCAATTGGCTGATCAATGGTGGGATCCACAGGGGAAATTCAAAACCTTGCACCATATTAATCCTACACGCTTGGCATACATTCATCAGCACAGCCCTTTGATGACACAACAAGTGTTGGATGTGGGTTGCGGCGGCGGTATTTTAAGCGAAGCGATGGCACAAATGGGTGCGCAAGTAACAGGTATTGATTTGAGTGAAACATTAATTGAAGTGGCGCAACGTCACGCCCAGCAAACACAAGTTTCTATCCAGTATCAAGTTAGTGCCATTGAAGATCTTATGATTCAATCACCTGCAACATTTGATATTGTTACCTGCTTGGAAATGCTGGAGCATGTTCCTGATCCGGCAGCCATTGTCCACGCATGTGCCACAGCCAGTAAACCAGGCGGTGCGCTTTACTTTTCGACCATTAATCGTACTTGGCAAGCGTATGTGTTTGCTATTTTGGGAGCGGAATATATTTTTAAATTGCTCCCGAAACAAACTCACGATTATCAGAAATTTATTCAACCGGCGCAGTTGGTTCATTGGTGTGAACAAGCTGGACTGACTGTGCATGACATCAAAGGATTGCATTACAACCCATTCACGCAGCGCAGCACACTTACCGAAAATGTCAGCATTAATTATTTGGTATATTGCCAAAAACCATCAATCGCGTGATACAGGACGATGATTCCAAAATTTAATTTGCCAAGGGCCGGGCGTATGATAGGTAAGACAGGCCAGCGCTCCGGTAGCCAGTTTTGTTGATTGTGTCATCGGTGGTGTTTGCCTGATTGCTGAGAAAACAAATCGTGCAATGCCTTGACTGGTCACAACCAATACATTTTTGTTTGAATCTTGTTGTTGTAGCTGCATTAGAAACGATTGCCATTGTTGAATAATTTGTTCACAGTCAACGCGCCAACCCATCGGTACAATCCCCTGCTCTTGCCAGGCATGCAACGCTTGATCACCCAATCGCTTTTGTACGGCTGTTTCTGGTTGTCCTTCGTCAGGACCATAATCCACTTCATTAAACATCGCTTGCGTTTGAATTGGCAATGAATGTTGCATTGCTTGTAAAGCCAACGTCGCTGTCATTTGCGTGCGCTGTAATTGACTGGTGTAAACAGTATCTAACTGGATCTGTTGTTCAATAAAATATCGTCCTACAGCGTACGCTTGCTGCTTGCCACTATGACTCAGTGGTAAATCAGTGCGTGCACCCACACGCAATACCGTGTCGTTTGGATCAAATGTATTCCCATGACGGACAATGAACAATGTGATCACTCGTTCACTTCCCCTAATTGGTGCAATAACGCTTCTGCCCGTTCAGCGTCGGCGGGCGTATCAATGCCGGATAAGCTTGGATAATATCCTTGTGTTACTTTGATAATTCGAATGTTGTAACCGTGTTCAAGCAAGCGCAACTGCTCCAAACTTTCCAACTGTTCATAAGGTGTTTGAGCCAGTTGAACGTATTCATTTAATGTTGAAAAAGTATATCCATACAAACCAATGTGTCGAAACACCGGGGAATATAAAGTGTCTGCTCGTAACAGTGCTTCATCACGAATGGCAGGAATGATATTTTTAGAAAACCAATAGGCCTGATTTTTTTGATTGATTGCTACCGTAGTTCCACTAAATGGTGAAGTGGTTTTAGCTTCGCGTAATTGATCCAATAATTCCCATGTTAATTGAATTGCTGGTGTAACCACTTGCACCGATTCTTGGCGCAATGCTGTGATCATTTGCACCACCCAATCCACGGGAATTAAGGGTACATCGCATTGCAAATTCACCACAAGTTCCGGGGGATTTGGCAATTGTGTCAGTGCATGCAAAATGCGATCAGTTCCTGTGGGACAGTCGGTTGGTGTCATAATACAATCGACTTTCAATGCTTGAGCATGGGTTTGAATGCGCGCATCATCGGTTGCCACCAACACTTGAGTATTTCCCATTTGTTGCGCTGCGCGATGAGCAATGCAAACCACTCGTTCTAACATGGTTTGTCCAGCCAATAATGCCAACGGTTTGCCTGGAAATCGAATGGAGCCGTAACGTGCTGGAATCACAATCACTGTATTCATATAAGTTCCTTATTGACCGTCCAAACTGGTTTGAATCATTTCACGCAAATCATTGGATAAATGCGGCTGCTTTGCCAATCGTTGCAATTGCGTCAACATTAACTGCTGTTGCTTAAGAGGATAGCGTTTAAATCGAGTTAACGGTGTGATCAATCGTGCAGCCACTTGTGGATTGATTGTATCAACTATCAGCAATTGCTCACTCAAGAAAATATAACCATTGCCTTTTTGTTGATGAAATGCAATGGGATTGCGCATGAAAAACGCACCTAATAAAGCACGGACTCGATTCGGATTGTGGTAGGTGAATTTTGGATGATGCAATAGTTGTTGCACTACCGTGAGGGTTTCAACCGCAGGAACGGTGGCTTGTGTCGCAAACCATTTGTTTAACACCAGTTCATCGTGTTCCCACTTGCGATAAAACTGCTCTGTAGCAGCAGGAGCGTATTTAGTTTGTCCATTGAGTAATAATTGCAGCGCGGTCAATTCATCACTCATAGAGTTTGCCGTACAAAACTGCTGCCAACAGGCCTCAATGACTTGCTGATTTGATAATCGCATTAACAATCGTAAACATTGATTTTTTAAGCTGCGCCAGCCAAAGACGGTGGGATTGATTTCAGTAAAAGTCTTGTCAGACAATGTGGTATAACAGGCTAATAATTCATCACTTACGACCTTAGCAATCGCCGTCATTAAAAACTCACGCACGGCATGCAATCCAATTACATCCACTTCAACACAATGATTGGCCAACTCTTCTTCACTGGGCAATTGTAGTAAAGATGCTTTTAATTCTGGTGCCATCTGAGGATCGGCTAATACTGTTTGATACGTCTCTAATAAAATCGTTGGAGCGGTTAATTGACGCTGCTGCTGGTAATCAGCCAATAATAACAATAAATGTTTATTCACTAATTGCTGCAGTACATCCCATTTAGCAAAGCCATTGGTTTCAAGTTTAAGTAGTGAGGCTAATTCTTCATCAGTTCGATTAAATTTCAAGTGTACCGGCGCTGAAAAATCACGCAACAGTGAGATGGCTGGTGGCTCTTTAATTTGAGAAAAAATAATTCGTTGTTTGGTTTGATGAACAATTAATACTTGATCATCCACCAACCGCCCATCGCTGTCTGATGCCAAGCACAATGGATAAGCTTGCCCCTGTTCATTCAGCAAAGTCAATTTGATTGGAATCATCAAAGGACGTTTGGTGGCTTGGCCCGAAGTAGCAAGACACTGCTGAGAAATTTCCAGTACCAATTGTTGTTGCACCGCATCAAACATCGATGTCACTGTGACTTGTGGTGTTCCTGATTGGCTATACCACAACATAAAATGCTCCATATCCATCTGATTGGCATCTGCAATAGCTTGCACCAATGCTTCAATGGTTACCGCTTGACCATCATGACGTTTAAAATACAAATCCATGCCTTGACGAAACCCTGTTTTGCCTACCAAAGTTGCCAACATACGGATCACTTCAGCACCTTTTTCATACACGGTTGCTGTATAAAAATTATTGACTTCTAAATAAGCGTTGGGGCGTACAGGGTGTGCCAATGGACTGGCGTCTTCTGGAAATTGTTGATCTCGTAAACGTTGTACATCATGGATCCGTTGCCAATCGGTACCAAATTGATCCGCACTGTATTCTTGCTCACGATATACCGTCAGACCTTCTTTTAAACTCAGTTGAAACCAGTCACGACAAGTGATGCGATTGCCGGTCCAATTGTGAAAATACTCATGTGCAACA
Source organism: Legionellales bacterium (assembly GCA_012103495.1). Taxonomy (GTDB): domain Bacteria; phylum Pseudomonadota; class Gammaproteobacteria; order WLWR01; family WLWR01; genus WLWR01. The sequence goes on along the minus strand of WLWR01000060.1, from coordinate 2,101 downwards.
ACTGCTTCAATCTGTTGATAATCTAAATCGGTTGCTGTGTCTGGTTGAGCTAAAATATACTGGTCATTAAAAATATTCAGACTTTTATTTTCCATCGCTCCCATGTTGAAATGACTGACCGCTACGATGTTAAAAATATCCAAATCATACTCACGTCCAAATCGTTGCTCATCCCAGCGCATGGCGCGTTTTAACGCTGCCATGGCATAAGTGGCACCAGCTTGCTTGCCAGGTTCAACGTATAAGCACAATTGTACTTTTCGACCGGAACACGTGACAAATTGATCATTTAAGCACGCCAAATCACCTGCAACTAAGGCAAATAAATAACAAGGTTTTTTAAATGGGTCATGCCATGTAGCCGAGTGTCTTTGATCAGTTAATTGTTCTTGAGCAATCAAATTACCATTGGCAAGTAATAATGGGTAACGTGTTTTATCAGCAATGATGTGCGTGGTATAAACAGCCATTACATCAGGTCGATCAATGAAATAAGTGATGCGACGAAATCCATGAGCTTCACACTGGGTACAAAACATTTGATTGCTCACATACAAGCCACTTAATTGGGTATTGGCTTGTGGTTCAATATCAGTGACCACGGTTAATACAAATTGAGTCGGTAGATTAGAGATGGTCAATTGTTGTTGTTCGAGGATGTAATCAGACTCGGTCAATAATTGCCCATCCAATTGGAGTTCAATCAATTGCAACCCATCCCCATCCAATACCAATGGAGTGTCAACCGTCCCCATGTCTGTCCGATGTATTTGCATCACTGAAACAACTCGGGTAGTCGGGATATCCAAATGGAAAGTTAATTCGACGGTATCGATGCTATAAGCAGGTGGTTGGTAATTTTGGCGATAAATTTTTTGCGCAACAGCATGTTGATTCATGGTATCCCCTTAGGTCGATAACAAAGTGGATCATATCAAGTTTTCATAGATTTAGCATGAACTATAACAAGTAAGTCCTCTAGTGACATGTTCTATAATTAAATTAATAATTAAGGAATTAGGGGAACACAATGACTACCGATCCTTTTCTAGCAGAGTATATGAATCGCTATCAAAAAACTCAAGAAGAAGAGCTTACTTTGCAAGAATATTTGGAGCTTTGTCGCGATGATCCCACAGCTTATGCGAACCAAGCCGAGCGATTGTTAATGGCTATTGGAGAACCCGAATTAATTGACACCAGTGATGACCCAGTTTTAAGTCGTATATTCGCTAATAAAATCATTCCTATCTACCATGCTTTCGATGACTTTTATGGGTTAGAGGAACCAATTGAACAAATCGTTGGCTTTCTTAAGCATGCCGCCCAAGGGTTGGAAGAAGTCAAACAAATTCTTTATCTACTAGGGCCAGTGGGAGGTGGTAAATCATCACTGGCCGAATGTTTGAAAAATTTAATTGAGAAAGTTCCTTTTTATGCCATCAAAGGATCACCCGTATATGAATCTCCCCTGGGCTTGTTTTCGTATGAAGAAGATGCTCCCATCCTGGAGGAAACATATAACATTCCCAGACGCCATGTACGTACCATCATGTCTCCTTGGGCGGTTAAACGTTTGCATGAGTATCATGGCGACATCAATCAATTTAAAGTGGTCAAGCTATACCCTTCTCGGTTGAAACAAATTGCTGTCAGCAAAACAGAGCCTGGTGATGAAAATAATCAAGACATATCATCTCTTGTTGGTAAAGTAGATATTCGAAAATTAGAAGAATTCTCACAAGACGATCCAGATGCTTATAGTTATTCTGGGGGATTATGTCTTGCAAACAGGGGCTTAATGGAGTTTGTGGAAATGTTTAAAGCACCGATTAAAGTGCTTCATCCATTGCTTACAGCAACCCAGGAAGGCAATTACAATGCAACTGAAGGACTGTCAGCCATTCCATTTGAAGGAGTAATATTAGCCCACTCGAATGAGTCTGAGTGGCAAACCTTTAGGAATAATAAAAATAATGAAGCCTTCATTGACAGAATTAATATTGTACAAGTACCTTACTGTTTAAGAACTTCTGAAGAAATTAGAATTTATGAAAAATTGATAAATTCAAGCTCACTATCTGAAGCACCTTCTGCACCT
>WLWR01000059.1 GCA_012103495.1 Legionellales bacterium | reverse complement strand
GTCTATTCAGGGCCGAGCCAAAAAACACCGGCGCCAACCTGCCACCAAGGTATTCCTCTTGATCAAACTCATGGCTTGCCCCTTGCACCAATTCGATTTCATCTCGCAGCTGACCGGCCAAAATACCAATGTGTTGATCAAGCTCTTCACTATCTAGCCCTTCAATAAATACATCGTTCTCCAAACCACCACGACCAGAGAAAAGGTGCACCACATCATCATATAGTCGATATACCCCAACAAATGCCTTACCCATACCAACAGGCCACGTCATTGGGGCACAACTAATTTTCAAGACATCCTCAATTTCGTCCAGAATATCGATGGGGTCCTGGCCTTCCCGATCCATTTTGTTTACGAAGGTCATGATTGGCGTATCCCTCAATCGGCAAACCTCCATCAGTTTTACTGTTCGATCTTCGACGCCTTTAGCGATATCGAGAACCATTAAGGCGGAGTCCACGGCAGTTAAAGTTCGATAGGTATCTTCTGAAAAATCCTCATGACCTGGGGTATCCAATAAATTAACGATGCAGTCGTTGTGGACAAATTGCATCACAGAGGTGGTAATTGAAATACCGCGTGTTTGCTCCATCGCCATCCAGTCGGATGTGGCATGACGACTGGCTTTGCGTCCTTTGACGGTGCCGGCTAATTGAATGGCTCCACCATACAGTAATAGTTTTTCGGTTAACGTGGTTTTGCCCGCGTCAGGGTGAGAAATGATAGCAAAAGTCCTTCGCTTATTGATTTCATTGACAAAATTGCTACCGCTCATATCAGCTTAACCTTTATTTACATCTATTAAAAAACATCACCGCCTACTTACGAATGTGACTTTCCCTGCAGCAGAGTAAGAAATAATTACAGACGCCACCATCTGCTGGTGGCGTCTGTAAATTCATCGATCCTGAATGATTGACAGTCTAAAACATCACGCAGCGCGTTGCTTGTCTGATTTTTTCTTCTTGGGTAAATACAGATCGGTGATTGTACCTTCAAACGCTTCAGCAGCTTGGGCAACGGTTTCAGCCAGCGTTGGATGCGGGTGAATGGTCAGAGCAATGTCTTGAGCATCACAGCCCATTTCAATTGCCAGAGCAACTTCCGCGATCAAATCACCTGCTTGTGTACCAATGATACCCGCGCCCAAAACACGTTGAGTGGTGGGATCAAATAACAACTTGGTGATGCCTTCTTCACGACCATTGCTCAAAGCTCGACCGCTGGCAGCCCAAGGGAAGACACCTTTTTCATAGGGTATGTTTTCCGCTTTGGCTTGTGTTTCGGTTAGGCCCACCCAAGCGACTTCTGGATCGGTGTAGGCGACACTCGCGATTGCGCGTGGTTCAAAATAATGTTTCATCCCTGCGATCACTTCTGCAGCAATCTTGCCTTGAGGAATCGATTTGTGTGCCAACATGGGCTGTCCGACAATATCACCTACAGCGAAAATATGATCAACATTGGTCCGTAGTTGATGATCCACCGCAATAAAACCGCGTTCATCCACTTGCACACCGGCTTTATCAGCACCAATACGATGACCGTTGGGTGAGCGACCGACGGATAATAAAATTTGATCAAATTTTTGTGGTTTGGTCGGGGCATTTTTGCCTTCAAATGTGACATATAACCCATCTTTTTTTGCTTCTACTGCAGTGACTTTGGTTTCCAACCAAATGTTTTGATAGCGCTTTTCTACCCGTTTGTGCAATGGTTTCACAATGTCAACATCAGCACCAGGCATCAATTGATTCATGAATTCTACAATGGTTATTTTAGCGCCCAAGGAATGATAAACATTGGCCATTTCCAATCCGATAATGCCGCCGCCGATAACCAGCATGTTGCATTGGGTATTGGGTAATTGTAAAGCACCGGTGGAGGTGAAAATGCGTGGATCTTCTGGAATGAATGGCAAACGCACCGCTTCGGATCCAGCTGCAATGATCGCGTGTTCAAATTCAATGGTCACGTCACCCTTGTCGGTGGTTACTTTTAAATGATGGTCATCGATAAATTGACCTTCGCCGGTCATAATTTCAACTTTGCGTTGTTTTGCCAAAGCAGCCAGACCACCGGTTAATCGTTTTACTACACCATCTTTCCAACTCACCAATCGCTTTGGATCAATCTGCGGCTTGCCAAATTTTACTCCGTGTTGACTGAGCGCATCCGCTTCGTCAATCACTTTTGCTACGTGTAATAACGCTTTGGAAGGAATGCAACCAACATTTAAACAAACCCCGCCAATATTGGAAAATCGTTCAACCAAAATCACTTTTTTCCCTAAATCCGCAGCACGAAAAGCAGCGGTATACCCTCCAGGACCACTACCTAATACTACGACTTGGGTTTGCTTCTGTTCTGCCATACTTAACCTCGTTTCATTGTGTTTTAAGATCATTCACGCATCACTTGATTTGCGCATTTTCTATTATCGCTTTGTGAGTACCCTTTCTATATAAGGTAGAATGCCCGCACGAGAATAACGTAAACTATTTCACTTTTCCAGTCAGGAAAGCTGATCGAGTATTTATAAAACCAAATGGCGAATATCGCCTAAACAATCAGCTAAGTATTGAGTAAATCGCGCTGCTTCAGCCCCATCGATCACCCGATGATCGTAGGAAAGCGATAGCGGTAACATCAATCGAGGAATAAATTGATCGTGTTGCCAAACCGGTTGGGTGCTGGCACGTGAAATGCCCAAAATCGCCACATCGGTTCCATTGATAATCGGGGTAAAAGCCGTTCCACCAATGCCTCCCAAACTGGAAATGCTCATGCAACTGCCGGTCATTTCATTGGGCATCAACCTTTTTTCTCGAGCTTTTTGGCTGATGCTTGCTAATTCTTGCGCCAATGCCAACACACCTTTACCATCCACATCACGAATCACAGGTACGACCAATCCATTAGGTGTTTCAACAGCAACACCCAGATGAAAATATTTCTTATAAATTAATTGTTGGCCAGACGGATCCAGGGATGCATTAAATTGAGGAAATGTTTGCAACGCTTTGACCACAACTTTCATAATAAAAGCTAAGGGGGTTAATTTAAATCCTTGTTGCTCAGCATGATGTTTATTGGCTTGACGGAACGCTTCTAATTCGGTGATATCAGCTTGATCAAATTGGGTGACGTGGGGAATGGTGAGCCAATTACGATGTACATTTTCGCCAGTCAATCGTTTGATTTTGGTTAATGGCTGGGAGGTCACTTCACCAAATTGGCTGAAATCCACTACCGGTGGGGTTGGTACACTCAAACCAACTCCACGCCCTGCTTGCATGCGTTGTTTTACAAAATGCTGCACATCTTGTGTTTGAATGCGACCTTTGGGGCCAGTACCGATAATTTGAGTTAAATCCAAATCAAATTCACGTGCCATGCGTCGTACCGCCGGCCCTGCGTAAATCTCGTTTGAGGACGCCGTTTGCTGTTGAGTGGGGGATGATGGGGTTGCGGCAGGAGTTGAAGATTTTGTGGCCGTTTCAGAAGAAACTGTTTCTGGTGGTTGGATTGGTGCGGCTTGATTGGCCGCAGCATCCGTGATTTCAATCACAGCAATGGCATCGCCTTGCGATACTTTGGCGCCGACCTTCAACACGACAGATTTCATTGTGCCAGAATAAGGTGATGGAACATCCATGCTGGCTTTGTCCGATTCCAACGTAATCAGTGAATCATCTTTGGTAATTTGATCGCCAGGCGTCACCATGACTTCGATTACATCAACATCGGTTGCACCACCAATGTCCGGTACCACAATGGTTTGTTCGGTGGTTTGGTTGGCATCGGCAGAAGTGGTTTCAGTCTTTGTGGTTTGTTGCTGGGATTGTTTGGTTGCTTCGGCTGACGGCAGCGCTTCTAATAGTAAAATCACATCGCCTTGTGATGCTTTATCACCTTCTTTTAATTTCACTTGGGTGACAACCCCCTCTTGCGGAGCAGGAATGTCCATGCTGGCTTTGTCCGATTCCAACGTAATCAATGAATCGTCTTTAGCAATGCGATCACCAGAGGCTACCATCACTTCAATCACATCAACTTCACTGGCGCCGCCTAAATCGGGAACTTTAATTTCAATCTGTGAACTCATGAATTTCCTCTTACCTTCAATTAGCTGGTCAATGGGTTTGGTTTGTTCGGGTCAATTTGATATTTTTTCATTGCCGCCGCCACTTTGCTGACTGGAATTTTCTCTTCATCGGCCAACGCTTTTAGCGCGGCCAATACAATATATTTAGCATCCACTTCAAAATGGTGACGTAAGGCCTGACGGGTATCACTGCGCCCAAAACCATCGGTACCCAACGTCACATAGCGTTGCGGCACAAAAGGATGAATTTGATCAGCATATAATTTAACGTAATCAGTGGCAGCAATCACCGGCCCCTGACGATCAGTCAAACACTGTGTCACATAACTCTTCTGTGGTTTTTTCCCTGGCTGCATTAAGTTCGTTCGCTGAACATCCACTGCTTGTTTATACAGTTCATTAAAACTGGTCACACTCCAAACATCGCTGCTAATTTGAAAATCTTGCTCCAACCACTGTGCCGCGGTGAGCACTTCGCGAAAAATAGTGCCTGAACCCAATAATTGTACGTGTAAGGATTGGTTTTTTTCACTGGATTGAAATAAATACATCCCTCGAATAATGCCCTCTATGGCATCTTCCGGCAAAGCTGGATGATGATAGTTTTCATTGGTGAGGGTAAGATAATAAAAAACATTGTCCAGTTCAACAAACATACGTTGCATGCCATGCTGCATAATCACAGCGACTTCATAACCAAACGCTGGGTCATAAGCCACACAATTGGGAATGGCGTGACACAAAATATGGCTTTGCCCATCTTGGTGTTGCAAGCCTTCTCCCGCCAAGGTGGTACGACCCGCTGTCGCACCTAGCAAAAACCCTCGAGCCATCATGTCTCCAGCCGCCCATGCCAAATCGCCAATACGTTGAAATCCAAACATGGAGTAGTAAATAAAAAATGGCATCAATGGTAATTGGTGGGTACTGTAGGATGTGGCTGCTGCCAACCAAGAACAAAATGCACCGGCTTCGGTAATACCTTCTTCTAAAATTTGCCCATCTTTGGCTTCTTTGTAATACATTAACTGATCGGCGTCTTCCGGTGTATACAGTTGCCCCAGTGGAGAATAAATACCATACTGGCGAAACATCCCTTCCATACCGAACGTGCGACATTCATCAGGAACAATTGGGACAATGCGTTTGCTCAAAGTTTTATCTCTCAACAAGACACTCAACAATCGTACAAAAGCCATGGTGGTTGAATATTGATGCTCACCACTGTCTTTGGTAATTTGACTAAACGCTGATAATGGTGGAATCGGCAAGGTTTCCTGACTCACTTGACGCGCTGGCAAAAACCCACCTTTATTAGCACGATGTTCCAGCAAATAACGCATTTCCTCACTGTCTTTTTCTGGACGAAAAAATGGCAACTTAGCAACTTGCTCATCGGTCAAAGGAATATCAAATCGATCGCGAAATAATTTCAATTCTTCGATATTCATTTTCTTTTGTTGGTGGGTAATATTTTTACCTTCACCCGCTGCGCCCATACCAAACCCTTTAACGGTTTTGGCTAAAATCACAGTGGGTTGACCGGTGTGATTGACTGCGGATTGATAAGCAGCGAAGACTTTTAATTCATCATGACCACCCCGTTTTAAATGCCAAATTTCATCATCACTCATATCCGCCACTAGTTGCTTTAATTCAGGATATTTGCCGAAAAAATGTTCACGGATAAAAGCACCGTCGTTGGCTCGATAGGCTTGATAATCGCCATCCACACATTCATTCATCCGCTTTAATAACAATCCTTGAGGATCTTTGGCAAACAATTCATCCCAACCACTGCCCCACAACACTTTGATCACATGCCAACCTGCACCGCGGAAAATACCTTCCAATTCTTGAATGATTTTACTGTTGCCACGGACTGGACCATCCAATCGTTGGAGGTTGCAATTAATCACGAAATTTAAATTATCCAATCCTTCTTTGGCAGCAATACCAATAGCACCCAATGATTCAGGTTCATCCATTTCACCATCGCCTAAAAAGGCCCACACTTGACGCCCAGTGGCGTCAATCAATCCGCGATTGTGTAAATATTTAAGCAATCGTGCTTGATAAATCGCTTGCAAAGGTCCCAACCCCATCGACACGGTGGCAAATTGCCAGAAATCTGACATCAACCAAGGATGAGGATAGGATGACAACCCCTTACCCCCTACTTCTTGACGAAAATGATCCAGTTGCGCTTCAGTCAACCGACCCTCCAAAAAAGCGCGTGCGTAAATTCCTGGCGCAGAATGCCCTTGGATGTAAATTAAATCACCACCAAATTCAACAGTGGCTGCCCGAAAAAAATGATTAAATCCCACTTCATACAACACGGCTGCTGAAGCATAACTAGCAATGTGGCCACCTAAGGTAGCATCTTTCTTCCCCGCCCGTAATACCATTGCCACCGCATTCCATCGAATAAAAGCACGAATACGATGCTCTAATTGAGTATTCCCAGGATACACAGGTTGCTCATTAACAGAAATGGTATTGCAATATGGTGTGTGGACACCATAAGCACCGGCACTCAATCCATAGCGCTCGGCAGCCTCTTGGTTCAATTGACTTAATAAAAATTGTGCTTGATCAAATCCGGCAACATCAACCACATCCGCCAAGGCTTGTAGCCATTCTTGAACTTCAGCAGGATCTTGATCCAAGCGATCAGGTAATTCAGTGGTCATGCTTATTCTCTCTTATTCTGCTTTTGCAACGAGTTGACCACCACATAATTGGAAGCACTCACGATATTCAATTTGACAATCACAACCGCGTCGATAACAAACGCGATTGTCGCTGAAGCTGGCCTTATTACGAGTCACAGGCTCACCTGCTTCTCGTTGCATCGCAAGATAATCTTCATAATCGGCTTGCGCCTGTTCAGCCATACGAGTTAAACATTCCCCATTATCTTTTTGGCAAACTTTCTCACAATGGACTTTTGCAACTTCGCAGTTGGCAACACACGTTTGACCAGACTCACTGCTGGGTGGAATAAAATCATACGCACCTTTATAATTATTGGCGCAACCAACTAGGAGGCACATCAAGCCACCGAGTATTATTCTATGTAACATTCAGTCCCCTCACATCAAACCAGGGTATTAACTAATCAGTGCTCCTAACGTGAAGATCGCTAGAATCACCACCGCGACAATCAATCCTCTTTCCACCAATCGAAAAGCAGCCTGACTTTGTTGAAAATCTTTGGTCGCTTTGCAGGATTGACTTAATGCCGCCAGACTTACTTCATACACCACATCATCGGCTGCTCCCAACCCCATTCGCGCCTTTTGCCACCAGATGGAAAAGCTGGTATTAAAATCACCCACCAATGAAAAAATCAACGTGGTCAACCGCACTGGAATCCAATCGAGCAATTCCAGCAGTAAATTCGCTTGCGCCGACATTTCATTGTTGTCACTTCCTTTATTCGCTGCAGCCAAACTTAATTGTTGCGCACTGCGGTACAAAACTGCCCCAACTGGGCCAAACACAATAAACCAAAAAATAATGCCAAAAATACCTTGATAAGTTTGCTTGAACACACACTTAGCTAATGTTTCATCCACTTGCGCCCCAGCATCATCCGTCCATGTTTCGCCGGTAATGGTATGAAAGAGTTGCTCGCGCTGCTCACGATCTTCGGCGAGTTCCCACTGTTTCATTTGATGCAAAATACTGGTCGGCCCCATACAATAAACCAACACAATCACGCCTAAAATTAATTCGCCTACGCCGTGCAGTAACCCTTGTATAATCCATACAGCAACAAAAATGGCAATCACTGGTGGCAAAAGCACCAACGCCACACCCAACCAACCACGCCACAGCGATTCAGATTTGATGAATTTACGCATCACCGCTAAATAGCATGGCCACCAGTTAAATCGCTGCAACAATTTGTCGATGTCGATGTACCGCTCTAGCATTAAACTGATCAGCGTAATAATTAATTTCATCCATCATCCTTTGTTCTTTATTATGATCGTGGCGAATTATAGCAAAGGAACACCGGAAGAACCAACAGAACCTTTTAGCAATTCACAACGATGTCAGTGATTTCCACCAAGTCAAACAATGAATAATCACGCTAAAAATACTGAGTCAGTTAGCCAAATATTTTTTGCTAACTGGTCACTTTTAATCCATACCTTGCAATCGGTTTTTGCTATAATTCGAGTGATTTCATTCAGCGGATCACCCACGTGATAAATACAGCGACTTTGGTTTCAGCCATCATTCAAGTGATTATTTTCTTTGGCGCCATCGATCCTACCAATGAGGCCCCCCTCCCCCCAACGCCACCTGCTGAACAAACAACATCATCGGTCTCTCAATCACATTCACTAAATCGATTAACCACTGAAATTGATGAGATATTAGCCAATCCATTACTGCAACAAGCCCAGGTCGGTGTCAAAATTGTTTCATTAAAAAATGGGAAAACATTGTATAGTTACAATGCCGATAAATTGTATGTCCCGGCTTCCGTCATGAAAGTGATCACCACTTCCACGGCCTTGGTAAAACTCAAACCAGAATATCGTTTTCGCACAGCGCTTTATACAGATGCAGTGGATCAAGCGCAACCCCACTCCCGACAAAATCTCTATTTAAAAGGATTCGGCGATCCAACCTTACGTACACATCATTTATCAGAAATGGTTAACG
>WLWR01000058.1 GCA_012103495.1 Legionellales bacterium | reverse complement strand
ACGATTGTAGCGTCTCTGTCACACTTGTAGCCTCGCCCGTAGGGGCCGGGGTAGTAATCGAAAACGGCTTCAATCTCTAGTTCATCTGCGTGCTCACAGAAGAAGTCATACCAAACTTTTGCTTCATCGTAGTTTCCATATCCGCCGTATTTTCCACCACGCCAAGAAAGGTCAAAAGCACGGCCTGTTCCGTGAACACTTGGATTACTTTTTCCTCTCATCGGCCTGACTAACCAAGAGCCATTATGCCATAGGCCCCCACCACTCCAAAACTTAATTTGGTTGATAAGTGCTTCAGTGCCTGCACGCCTGCCAGAACTGTTCCGGTCCCAGCCAGTATAAGGTCGTTTTGCCATGTCGGGGAATCCTTTTCACTAGAAGTTATGTAATCACTTATATTCTAGTAGGAATAGTTAGCCAAAATAGACAACTTGGCTAAATTAGGTACTTAGCACCAGTCGCCCGACATGTACCACGGCTGACTCCAGCAGCCATAGTGTTTCTCGGCGTAGTCTGCAATCCACTTTGCCTGCACCAAATTAGTATAGGCGTCCAACAGCATATCACGAGTGATACCAGCATTGTTGACCAAAATATTTGGCATTTCCTCTCGAGTTTCTAATTCTGTCAATAATTGATCAATAGAAGCAGAATCAGTAACATCTAACATCATTCCTCGACCAGACCACGCCATTAACGATTGTTCAATCGTATCAACCCCCGCCTGGCTAGTAGCTGTCCCAATGACTTGAGCACCGCTTTGTGCCAATTGCTGCGCAATGGCCTGACCAATGCCACGACTGGCTCCGGTGACCAGTGCGATTTTACCTTCAAAAGACATGGTGATTTCTCCCCTTGGTTACTGTGGTGTGTAAGCGGTTAAGGTTGCCACATCATAAATCGGCTGGATAGTCATTGTCCGATCAATGCGGCGATTCAAGCCGGTAAGCACTCGCCCCGGCCCTAATTCCACCCATTGTGATATCCCTTGTTGTTTCATTTGTTCAATAATCGAAACCCACCGTACAGGACTGAATAATTGTTGGTACAGTGATTGCCGAATATCGTCTGGATGCTTATGCTCGGTGGCATCCACATTTGCCAATACGGGAATGTTGGGAGCAACGATGGCTGTATTGGCTAATATTTGCTGAAATGCATCCGCCGCCGGCTTTAATAAATCGCAATGACAAGGGACGCTGACTGGAATCAATTTAGCCAATTTTGCGCCTTGTTGTTGTGCCAATTCAATAGCACGCTGCACGGCTTGGGTATGACCGGCAATGACGACTTGTCCTGGCGAATTAAAATTTGCCGGAGCGACAATTTGATTTTGTTGAGCTTGTTGGCAAACGGTCTCCACTTGTTGATCGGTTAATCCAATCACCGCCGCCATCGCCCCCATACCATCGGGCATGGTTTCTTGCATTAACCGACCACGTTCAGCCACCAATTTAAGAGCATCAATGAACGTTAAACTACCGGCAACCACTAACGCTGTGTATTCACCCAAACTATGACCTGCCAACACCGACACAGGCACATCATAGTGACTACGCCATGCTTGCCAACAAACCATCGCCGCAGTCAACATAGCCGGTTGGGTGATTTGAGTTTGATTGAGTTGATCAGCGGGACCTTGTTGAGTCAATTGCCATAAATCATATCCCAACACACTGGCTGCTTGTTGATAAATTTGTTGCAGCTGCGGCATCTGCTTGACTAAATCCGTCAGCATACCAACCGATTGTGAGCCTTGTCCTGGAAACAGTGCCGCCACAGGCGATTGTGTCATCGTCACACCTCTTCATTCATTGGAGTATTTGGTTTAAGAATTATTAATATTGAATCAGCACTGATCCCCATGCTAGTCCAGCACCAAAGGCTTCACACAGCAGCATATCACCTCGTTTAATTTGCCCTTGTTGAATACCTGTGTGCAAGGCTAATGGAATTGAAGCCGCTGACGTGTTGCCATGTTCAGCAATGGTTAAAATCACTCGCTCCATCGGCAAATCCAACCGTTTAGCAATGGCGTTGATAATGCGAATATTGGCTTGATGTGGCACCAACCAATCGATGTCTTGCTTAGTCATATTGTTATCGGCCAACGTGCGATCAACCAAATCACCCAAGGCTCGCACCGCTAATTTGAATACTTCATTGCCTTGCATATACAAATGTTGAGGCATCGGTTTCACTTGTTGTCCAGCCAAATGATTGGACAAATACAATAAATCTTTATATTGCCCATCGGCATACACGTTGGTATCTAAAATGCCAGGGCGCTCACTGTTGCTTAAGACCACCGCCCCAGCACCATCACCAAATAAAATACAAGTGCTGCGATTTTGCCAATCAACCGTACGCGACATCACTTCGCTACAGGTGATCAATACATGTTGGGCCGTCCCATTAACAATGTATTGCTGGGCAATTTGCAATGCGTAAATAAATCCGGCACAAGCTGCTGAAATATCAAAGGCTGGAATATTGCGCGTGATCCCCAATCGCTGTTGCAATAAACAAGCTGTGCTGGGAAAAAAACTATCAGGGGTACAAGTGGCAACAATGATTAAATCCAAATCATTGTAATCAATTTGTGCATCATCCAGCGCTTGACGAGCTGCGTGCTCCCCCATTGATGAAGACGTTTCTTCATCATTGGCAATATGGCGTTGTTTAATCCCCGTGCGTTCCATGATCCATTGATCCGAGGTGCTCACCAATTGTTCCAAATCGTAATTGGTTAATAATTTAGAAGGTAAATAGCTACCAATACCACTAATGTTTGCATATCTCATAGGATGAAACCTTCCCCTAAAAATTCAGCGATTTGGATGCTTATTTTTTCTACCACATTAGATTGCACTTGATTGATGGCTTCTTCAATGGCATAACAAAATCCCAAACTACTGGCGCTACCATGACTTTTAACCACAATACCATTGAGGCCAATCAAGCTGGCACCATTATAACGTTCTGGATCAATTTGTTTGCGCAATGAACGAAATACGGGTAAAGATAACATGCCAACCAATCGCGGATAAATACCCGATCGAAACACCGTATTAAATTTATCGGCAAGTAATTTTGCCACCCCTTCACTGCTTTTTAACGCCACATTACCCACAAAACCATCACAAACAATCACATTGGCTTTGCCTAGATACAGCTCATTGCCTTCAATATATCCTAGATAATTCAACCCTTGTGCCTGCGCAAGTAACTCGGCGGCCCGTTTGACTTGTTCATTCCCTTTAATATCTTCTGTACCGATATTGAGCAATGCAATGCTAGGATTGTGAATTTTATCGATGTTACGACTGACAATGCTACCCATGACTGCAAATTGAAATAATGTTTCCGCACTGGAATCAACATTAGCGCCTAAATCCAGCATCCGGGTTCTGCTTGTATCGGCGGTTGGTAATTCGGCCAAAATGGCTGGGCGATCTATGCCCGCGAGCGTTTTTAACACAAACCGCGCAATGACGGTCAGTGCACCCGTATTACCCGCACTGACACATGCTTGGGCAACCCCATCTTTTACCATATTTAGCGCCAGACGCATGGAAGAATTTCTCTTGGTGCGCAAAGCGGTGGAAGGTAACTCATCCATGGTGACCCTTTCATCGGTATGATGCACAATCAATCGCTCTTGCACCGTCGCATAATGCCGGTTCGCTTGCAACTGCGCATCAATCTCACTACGCTTGCCTACCAAAATCAAATTGACTTGTTCGTAGCGTCTCAAGATTTCAATAGCGGCGGGGATCACAATCGATGGCCCGTGGTCTCCCCCCATTGCATCCAGGGCAATCGTGATCTCAGACAAGATAATTACTCTTGCTCGTCGTCAACCTGGACAGCTTTATCAATGACTTTGCGCCCACGATAATACCCGTTCGGTGTCACATGGTGGCGCAAATGGGTCTCTCCCGTAGTGGGATCAACAGACAAAGTTGGGGGGGTAAGTTTATCGTGCGCCCGACGCATATCACGCTTTGATCGCGTCTTACGATTCTGTTGTACTGCCATAACTTTACACTCCTAGCCAAAACAAATCGTTAAGTCGGGCGATATTACCGATTTTTCACCTACTATCCAAGTAAAATATTAATTTGCAGCTAAAAAACTGATTTCGGCATCATCATCAATGAGTCATATGAATTATTTAGGTTTTTTACTCAATAATTCAGCCAGATGAGCAAAGGGCTTTTGACATTCTTGTGCTTGATCAATCGATGAATCCCTTTCCAACTGCACAGCGCATTCAGCAGCCGGATGCTTAGCAAAAGCAGGAATTTGTAAAATCACTTCATCGGTTAACAATTCTAATAAATGAAAACAATGGCTATCCGGCTGTAGTATCACCGGTTCGATATCATCCACTAACATGGTTAATTCCGTCTCGTCGGTTACCGGTTGCAACTGCGTGGTTCGATGCAATTGGCATTGAAAAACCTTCAGACAACGTTGACAAATCAAATGGACTTGCGCTTGCCAAGTAAGTGTCATGAGTATTTGCTGATCATCGGTTTGATGAAATTGAAGATCATAGGTCAAATCCCCTGACAAATCGGTCAACACTTGTGTCAATCGCGGTAATTGCTGTAATGCCACCACCCCGTGAAAATGTGCTTGCTGAGCGGCAAACAATCGCGGATTAATCAGTAAGGGTGCTGCAGTCATAAATCAATCCTAATTGAGTCAATAATTGTGTGAAATGCGTTGGTAATGGCGCCCGTAAAGTCACTTCATAACCACTGCCTGGTAATGGAAATTTCAATTGATAAGCATGCAAGCATAGATGCTTACACCCTAATTGCGCCATGCGCTGATTAAAGGCAGCTTCACCGTATTTTTCATCACCCGCGATGGGGTGATCAGCCGATTGGGTATGCACTCGAATTTGATGCGTGCGTCCCGTTTGCGGGCGAATTTTAATTAAACTTGCTTGTGGCTGTTGTGCCAATACGGCAAATTGAGTCATCGCCGCTTTACCTTGCGCATCCAACACCACCATTCGTTCTCCCGAGCGTAAAGTATTTTTACGCAAAGCGTGATCAATAACCGTTAGCTCAACCGGCCAAGCTCCCTGCACAATGGCTAAATAAAGTTTATGGATGGCTTGCTGCCCAAATAATTGATGAAGTTCACGCAACGCGGAACGCTTCTTGGCAATTAAAAGACAGCCTGATGTGGCTTTATCCAAGCGATGCACCAATTCCAACGTTTTCGCCCGAGGACGTAAACAACGAATCCGCTCAATCAATCCCGCCTGAATACCGCTGCCACCATGCACCGCTAACCCAGCGGGTTTATTTATCACAATCAATGCGTCATCTTCATAGATAATACGTTCTTCCAATCCTTGAATGGCTTGATGTGGCAGTGGATCTTGAGGGGTAAACTCGGTTTTAAACGGTGGAATCCGCACTTGGTCATCTGCTTGCAAGCGAGTGGTTGGTTTGACCCGTTTGCCATTGATGCGTACTTCACCACCACGAATCATTCGATAGATGCGACTTTTAGGCAACCCTTTCAATTGGCTGATTAAAAAATTGTCCAGACGCTGACCTGCACGCTCAGTGTCGATAATAATCTGTTTAGCTGCTTGATAATTCATACGTTTATGCTTAGAATCGGTGAGATTTTTAATTTATAACTTGTTTTCATTATACAAACAGTTAGATAAAGATACTAATAGCTTCTATAAGTATCAAAAAATATTAACTTGAATTTGCGGTCAATGGCTGACGGCTGGTTCAAGCAATTTGGTTATTAATACCATGAAGCGATAATTGAGAAAACTGATTAACCTAAAGTTATTACTGTAAACCCTAGTAATTGAAACGATAGTAAGTGATTTACCCGTTAGCATATCACCCTTGAGGTTCTTACTTAACATTGGTAGATAATGAACATAACGATCATGATAATCGGCAAGCAACTAACATTCTGATCTTCATTCAGGTGAATCAAGCATTGCTGTAACTGATCGGTTCATCGCTGGTTGAGCCTACTTTCAATATTGCTTCATGCTCAACATCAGAAGGTAACGACAATGAGTATGGAACGCATGTTAATGAATGCGACACAACCCGAAGAAATGCGGGTTGCTTTATTACGCGATCAATCACTGATTGATTTGGATATTGAATACCCCACAGACACCAAGAAGAAAGCCAACATTTACAAAGCTCGCATCACCCGTATCGAGCCTAGTTTGGAAGCGGTTTTTGTTGATTACGGCGCACGTCGTCAAGGTTTTTTACCTTTTAAAGAAATTGCCAAAGAATATTTCCAAAAATCGACAACCTCGGGGGAAAAAGCGAACCTGAAAGACTTACTCACCTCGGGTCAAGAATTGATGGTACAAGTGGATAAAGATGAGCGTGGCAACAAAGGCGCCGCATTAACCACTTTCATCACCTTGGCCGGCTGCTATTTAGTCCTCATGCCAAACAGCCCAACCTCCGGTGGTATTTCACGTCGCATTGAGGGAGAAGAGCGTGATGAACTGCGTGAAACTTTAAATCAATTGAATCTACCTAAGCATATGGGCGTCATTGTACGCACTGCTGGCGTGGGTAAAAGTGCTGAAGATTTGCAATGGGATTTGGACTTTCTATGTAACCAATGGCAAGCGATTCAAACCGCATACGATGAACAACAACCCGCACCGTTTTTAATTCACCGAGAAGGCGATGTGATCGTCCGTTCAATCCGCGATAATTTACGAAAAACTGTCAATGAAATTATTATTGATGACTTTGACACCTTTAATAAGGCCAAACGCTACATTGACTCGGTACGGCCCAACTTTTCCAATTGTTTGAAATTTTATCAAAGCAACACCCCATTGTTTACCCAGTTTGGGATTGAGTCACAAATCGAATTTGCTTATCAGCGTGAAGTCTTACTGCCTTCCGGTGGTTCGATCGTCATCGATCGTACCGAAGCGCTGGTATCCATTGATATTAATTCCGCCAAAGCCACCAGCGGTGCCGATATTGAAACCACCGCTTTGCACACCAATTTGGAAGCAGCCGATGAAATTGCTCGTCAATTACGCATTCGCGATTTGGGTGGATTGATCGTCATTGATTTTATCGATATGGGTCCCAACAAACATCAACGAGATGTTGAAACTCGTTTGCGCGAAGCCTTTCGCGATGATCGCGCCCGAGTACAAATTGGCCGTATTTCACGATTCGGATTATTGGAAATGTCACGTCAGCGCTTACGTTTATCATTGAGTGAAATGACCGTACAGCAACCGTGTGATCAATGTCATGGTCGTGGCATTGTGCGTCCTATTCAAGCGCAGGCATTGATGATTTTACGCTTGATTGATGAACACGCATTCAAAAACCCAACCACACAATTACAAGTTCAATTGCCGGTAAAAATTGCCACGTATTTGATTAATGAAAAGCGTAAATTATTAACAGACATTGAAACACGTCATCGCGTGGAAATCATTATTCTTCCATTACCTCACTTGGTCGAACCGCATTATCACATTGAATGCGTACGTTTGGATCATCAAGCGGCAGCAACAACAACACCCAGTTACCAATTGTTAGAAACACCGCAAGTGGAATTACCACCTAAAGATAAAACAATTGCACCCATTGAAGAACCTGCGATTAAACATGTGCACCATCAATTAACTTCTGAATCCCAAATACTTCGTCAACAAACCAGTTGGTGGAAAAAATTATGGAAAAAATTAACCGGTGATGGTCCTAAAAAAGATCGTACTAGCCACAAACCTCGGCAACACTCGAGACAAACAACAACCAGTAACAGCAGCGATAACCGTCGTCCACGCCGTCGCCCATCCTCACAGCAACAACGTCAAGATGGTGGTCGCAAATCATCATCCTCCGGTCGACGCCGACAAAGCGGAGGACACCATCATCATCGCCGTCGTAGTAGTAGCAGTGGTGGCGGTAGTGGCAGTCGCGATGGAAATCGAGGTCACACAGCAGGTCGCTCTACCTCAACAAAACCCAAAGCATCGGCAGAGTAACCAATCGTGTAACTTGGCCTCTCTTTTGTATCGCTTGATTGGTAGCATTTCCCCAAGATTTAAAATCTTGGGGAAATGCGTCAACTGTGCTGAATGGATATTCATCCTACTTGAAGCTGCGAACCATGTTCACCGGTATCTACATGATCTACAGAGGAAAAAGAGGGGCGGTGCGTGAAAAGACCTGACGGTTGCGGTTTCGGCGCGATGTCATCTTTTAGATAGGGTAAAATTCCATCTAATAAGTCACTAATCCACTCCCAAACATTCTGAGAATTGCGTGACTCGATGGCAGCAATATACTCAACATGACGCTCCTTATTCTTTAAAAGATAAAATGATGACTCAAGTGATAATATTTTTTTAAAAGTACTGAATAAAACTAAATGCACTTGTAGGTTTTCAGAATGCAAAATTGATTTATCGAATTGTTTTAAACAATTCGATAAAAAAACAGCCTGAGCCCGCATCAGCATATCAGCATGGGAGGGGGTGGATTTTGCGGCGGCTACTTAAAAAATCAATCATCGATGAAACTTTGATAAAAATCCTTGACGCGATCCCCCTAAAACTGATTGATGACTCCCTCACATTAGTGGCGGTGACTCCTGCGTTTTTTCCAATCAAAATGCCGCCCTCCACCACCCTCTACCGACTTAAAATACCAATAGAAAAATCTTATCTAACCGTGAATATAATTTGGTACCTATAGATCATCACCGATGACTTCGCTAAACTTGTGTACCATTTTAATTATCAATCACTTGAAGGACCATCACTCATGCCAACCACC
>WLWR01000057.1 GCA_012103495.1 Legionellales bacterium | reverse complement strand
ACCCCCAATGACGACTGTCCATGCTATCGTCACGATTGTCACCAATCATAAAATAATGATCGGGAGGAACCGTGAGCTCAAAATCATGAGCAATCACTTCCGGTCGTCGATACACTGAATAGGTTGTACCATTGAGCGTTTCATCCCATTGCTGCACTTGACGTAACTGGCCAAAACCATCAAATACCGACACCTCACCCACGTAGGTTTGCTCAACAGGCTGACCATTGATTTTAAATTGTTTATTTTGATATTCAATGTGATCTCCGGGCACTCCCACCACTCGCTTCACATAATACAAGGAAGGATCGGCCGGCCATAAAAAGACAGCGATATCCCCTGGCTGTGGCTCACTGACTGAAATGAATTTTCGATTGACCACTGGCCATTTTAAACCGTATTGAAATTTATTCACCAACACCATATCACCAACTTGTAATGTGGGTTCCAATGATCCAGAAGGGATGCGAAACAATTCACCCGCAAACGAGCGAATCAATAAAACGATCACAAAAATTGGAAAAAACGCGTAACTCCATTCAATCCACTTGGGTCGCGCTTGGGCAACGTCGCGCCGTTTGGCAAACCAGCCTTTATCTAAACCAATGGCCACCCCACTGATCATGACCAAGATAATCAATATTAAGGCAAAGTTTAAATTCATCAGTGATCCTCTTTCGCTTTAAATACAGCTAAAAACGCTTCTTGTGGAATTTCAACTTTTCCAACTTGCTTCATGCGTTTCTTCCCTGCTTTTTGTTTTTCTAATAATTTACGTTTGCGTGACACATCACCACCGTAACATTTGGCCGTAACATTCTTACGCAAGGCTTTGACAGTTTGCCGCGCAAGAATGTGATTGCCAATGGCTGCTTGAATTGCCACATCAAACATTTGTCGTGGAATCAATTCACGCATTTTTTCTGTAAGTTCTCGCCCACGCGCGTAAGCTTTATCTTTATGCACCATTAAAGCCAATGCATCGACTCGTTCGCCGCCAATAAGCATGTCCAGTTTCACCATGTTGGAGCTTTGAAAATGATGAAACTCATAATCCAATGATGCATACCCACGGCTGACTGATTTTAATCGATCAAAGAAATCCAATACCACTTCATTCATCGGCAAATCATACGTCAGTGAGACTTGCTGTCCCAAATATTGCATATTCATTTGCACACCACGGCGCTCGACACACAAGGTGATCACATTGCCCAAATATTGTTGCGGTACGAGAATATTGGCCCTGGCAATAGGTTCGCGCATTTCTTGAATTTGATTGGGTTCTGGCAAATCACATGGATTGGCAATGTGCAAAGTGTCTCCTTTGGTGGTCACCAATTCATACACAACCGTGGGAGCGGTGGTGATTAAGTCCAATTCATATTCGCGAATCAATCGCTGCTGAATAATTTCCATGTGTAACATGCCCAAAAATCCACAGCGAAAGCCCAAGCCCAATGCATCGGAGTTTTCTGGTTCAAAAAACAAGGAAGCGTCATTCAATCGTAATTTTGCCAAGGCATCTCGAAATGCCGGATAATCATCGCTGCTGATGGGAAAAAACCCAGCATACACTTGGGGACGTACTTTTTGAAACCCAGCTAAAGGTTGTTCAGCGGGTTGATAAGCCAATGTTAAGGTATCGCCCACCGGTGCTCCGTGAATATCTTTAATGCCAGCCACCACAAATCCGACTTCACCGGTATTTAGCAATGATTTTTGTTCACGCTTGGGTGTAAACACACCCACTTGATCCACCAAATGCGTTTTACCCGTCGACATCACGAGGATCTTATCGCCTGCGTTGAGACGACCGTGTTTGATCCGTACCAATGAAATAACGCCTAAATAGTTATCAAACCAAGAATCAATAATCAAAGCTTGCAGCGGTGCTTGTGAATCACCGGTTGGTGGTGGAATGTGATTCACCAACATTTCCAGCGCTTGGTCAATATTCTGTCCAGTTTTGGCACTCACCCCAATAATATGATCCGTTTCCAAACCAATAATGTCTTCAATTTCTTGTTGCACACGTTCAGGCTCGGCTTGCGGTAAGTCAATTTTATTCAACACGGGCAATACGGTTAATCCCTGTTCAACCGCGGTGTAACAAACGGCGACGGTTTGTGCTTCCACTCCCTGCCCGGCATCCACCACCAATAACGCGCCATCACAAGCAAACAAAGATCGTGATACTTCATAACTGAAGTCCACATGCCCTGGTGTGTCGATAAAATTCAATTGATACTGCTCACCATCTTTAGCTTGATAGGTTAAAGTCACGCTCTGCGCCTTAATCGTAATCCCTTTTTCTCGTTCCAAATCCATCGAATCCAATACTTGATCCGCCATTTCACGCGCAGACAATCCCCCGCAATGTTGAATAAATCGATCAGACAAGGTCGATTTACCATGATCAATATGGGCAATAATAGAAAAATTACGAATGTGCGCTAAATCAGTCACAACAATGGTTTAAGTCAATTGATAAAAAAACAGTCCCGATTCTACCCGATAACCAACAGATAGACGAGATTTTTCATCCAGCATGAATCATGTTTTATCAATGATACTCACAAGTATGCTGAAATATGTTGTTCAACCCAATGACGCGCACGAAAAATTCGTGATCGCACCGTGCCCACCGGACACTGCATCGTCTGTGCAATCTGTTGGTAACTCATGCCTTCAATCTCACGTAACAATACCGACTGCCGTAAATCGATAGGCAAGGTTTCTATCGCTAACATCAAAGCAAGTTTCAACTCATCGGTGATGGCTAAATGTTCCGGCGTTTCACACGTTAATAAGGCATCTGGCAACATCGCCCCATTAAACTGATTGTCGTCGATGGTTGAGGGGATAAACCGTTGATCCAATTTAAGATGCTGCCAAATCACATTCAAGGCAATGCGATGCAACCACGTGTAAAATTGGCATCGCCCTTGAAATTGTGCCAAATGCCGAAAGCCATTTAAGAAAACATCCTGACACACATCATCCACCGCTGCAGGATTGGACATAAATTGTTGCGCCAAAATGCGAATGCGTGTGTTGTATTTAGTGATAAGTAAATTAAAAGATTGATGATCACCTTGCAACACATTACAAATAATCTGTTGTTCCAATTGCCGTGAAGTCATTATGTTTGCAATAGACGAATTTCATCTCATATCGATGAGTATAGCAATCTCACCCTCAGTTGACGCCAAGCCTCTGGCGACATGCAAGGCTGTAATAGCAGCATGGTTTTATAATGCCAATGCGACGGTATTTGATAGCTGATCAAAACAGCCCATGGCAACAGTTTGATTGGAGGTCTCAATTGGCATTGAATCTGTACCTGATGTGTTAAATGCACCCGCATAGATTCTGCCGTGAAGGTGATCGCATGAATGGCTTTTTGATCTGTTAATGTTACGTGGCGACGCCACCAAGCTCGATATCCCCATCCCAAAACCAATAAACCAACCCATTGCCAGGCAAACCACCCTTGCGCCGACACCACATTGACTGCCGCGCCAATAAAGATCAATTGAACAATGGTTCGAATGCTAGGTGGTAGGGGCTGTAGAGGTATGTGCAGCACGGATGATATTGACAAGGTCTTGCACTCCTGTGTCGGACGATGGTTGCTCCAACCCTAATAACCAAGCATACAGATCCGGATCGGGATGTTCCAATAATCGACAAAAATCCACTTGTTGCCCGGGTGTAAGTTTGACAAAATGACGGTCAAAAAAAGGCAGCAATAATAAATCAAGTTCCCACATGCCACGATGACAACGCCATCGAACCTGTGCCGGGTGTGTAGAAGGGGGTGCTTGTTCATTCATCCGCATATTGTAACAGAAGGTCACCACTATGAATATCACATCGCAACCGCAATCAGGCATCATTCCAATGACCCAATGGGAAATTTTGCAAGTCAGTGGCCCTGATGCTGCGAGTTTTTTACAAGGGCAACTTAGTTGTGATGTCAACACGGCAACCGATCAGCAAACACTATTAGGATGTTATTGTAATTTGCAAGGTCGGATGCAAGCGGCGTTTCGCCTGTGGCGATACCAAGAAAGTTTTTTACTGATGCTGCCCATAGGGATGGCAACGGCTTTGCAAACCGCATTGCAGCCCTACGCACGGTTTTCCAAAGTGACACTCACGCCTACACCGGATGATTTAATGCTATTGGCAACGGTTGGATTGTCTGGTATCCCCCTGCTTGAACAAGCGAATGTACAAATCATTTCATTGCCAGATGACGCCGCTCGCTTGCTATATGTCGGACCCGCAACGTGCCTATCTCAGTTACAAACACAATGGCATCATCAATACTCTCAACTACCGCCAACCACCTGGCAATTGCGCGATATTATCCACGGTATTGCCAATGTCTTTGTCACCACGCAAGCACAATGGTTACCCCATCGAGTGAATTATCATCTAATTGGCGGTATCAACTTCACCAAAGGGTGTTTTCTAGGACAGGAAATCATTGCCCGTTTGCATTACAAAAGTCAGTTGAAACATCACTCCTATCGTGTTCGATTGCATTCTGCCCAGTCATTACCTGCCGGCACACCCATCACCCAACCCAAGAGTGGTTCACCGTTAGGCTATGTGATCGACAGTGTGTCAGAAGCAAATCAATCAACCCAACAAGCCTTGGTGTTATTACCCGTGACCCATGAAAAATCAGCAACACTGAGCATGCTACAGCAAGCGATCAGCGTGGATTGGCTCAGCCTACCTTATACGCTAGACACCCATGCAAATTGATAAAAAACCTGTGTTTATTCACCAAAATTTTAAACCTTGGGGAACAGCCAGCTTTGAGTGCAGATTGTGGTGAATATACCCATTCCACTTGAAGATGCGAACAAGACTCACTGTTGGCCTGTTGCCTAAATCGTAACGAACACGAGGATGCCAACGAGAAAAATGCTTTTTTATCCTGGGCAAAGAGCAATAACCGCCTTCACTGAACTCTTAATAAAATATTAAGTTTTATTTGATATTGTGATTGTCCAACTTGGTTTGTTAAAGGCTCATATCCCTTATTAGCTTTTATAAAACTACAGTGATTCATCATATTATTTGGAGGTGACTATATCTATGCCTAGTAAATCTCAAGATACTTCAACATCATACCCCTCATTCGATCTAAGCCGGTTGGCCGCTCTCAAAAATAATATAGAATGCAATTTAAGGCAAAAGGATGCGAAACACTGCGTTCACCTGCTTGATGAGGTTATTTCAAATATGGTTGCAATAGATGCTATCTCAGCATTTGTTAATCATCCAAATGCACCCGATGATTCTAAATCATGTACGATACCAAATGTAATCATTGAATTAGAAAAATTATTGGCAGGACTCAATTCATTAGTGACATCATCAATAGGTGCTGTTCTCACCGCCAAAACTTCTTTACATGCAGCGATATCTACCCTACATAAATATCAACGCCAAGTAATGGTACGAGAAATAAACCGGTTATTATTATTTGACGCAATCCGGATAGGAAGTGTTAAGCACATCAGTGAAGTCATTAATCAATTTGATACCGATCCATTATCACCTGAACAAAAAGATGAACAAAATACAGCCGATGTCAAAGAAGTTATCGAGGATCTTCATAATATTTTCAATCGTCCAAATGACGATGGCCATACGCCATTAACTGCTGCTATAAATGCCGTCATAAATGCAGAAGAACAAGATCGAGATAAACATTTGCAGGTGTTGACCGGTCTTGTTAAATCCATATACAGGACTATTGTTGATAATTTAAAATCTGATGATTCTGAATCATACTTGAGACAAGATATTCGGGATCAATTGAATGAAGCACAACAAATATTATTATTTAATGCAATCCGTATCGGCAATCCTGACTCTATCGATGCAATCATTGAGCAAGTTTATAACCTGGATCAATCATTACTTGTCGAAGTCGAAGATGAAATCATTGAGCAAGTTTATGACCTGGATCAATCATTACCTGCCCAAGATGAAAATGAAAAACGCCCAGCTCATGTTGAAGATATGGAGGAGGACCTTTCTACTATTTTTAACAATGTCAATAAAGACACTGGCTATACACCGCTGACTGCTGCTGTAACAGCCATCATAAATGCAGAAGAACAAGATCGAGATGAACACTTCAATATGTTGATCAAGCTTGTTGAATGTCCATATACTGATTTCATGCAGCCGGATGGCAATGGAAATACAGTGTTAAAATTAGCAGCAGAGGCTAGAACAGCGGACACTAAACAATTATTTAATAGTGCCACAACAAAAGAATATTCAGAGTTTAAGGATGCTCCGGATGGCAATGGAAATACAACATTAAAATTAGCAGCAGAGGCTAGAACAGCGGACACTAAACAATTATTTAATAGTGCCACAACAAAAGAATATTCAGAGTTTAAGGATGCTAAAGACGAAGGTCTCAATAGCGTCTCACTATACGCTTCCTCCGAATTAAAAAGTGCCTTGCTAGGCGCAGGTATTGCAAGCATCATCACTGGAATAATCGTTACAGCGACATTGACCACTTTCACATTCCCGGCTGCTTGCATCATCATAGGGGCCATGTTATTAGGCGCCGTATTAGGCATTGAGTTGACTCACTATAAGTTTCACTTTAATCCAAAATCAGCGTTGATCTCACTCAACTCTTTCGTGGAGGACGAGCCAAACGAGGATCAATCATCCGATGATTTCTTTGCTGTTAAAACTCTCGGTTGACGTAAATGCGGAAATAAAATCACATCGCGAATCGAGGGTGAATCGGTGAATAACATCACCAATCGGTCAATGCCAATGCCTTCACCGGCGGTGGGTGGCATGCCATATTCAAGCGCATTAATGTAATCAGCATCGTAGTGCATGGCTTCCAAATCACCGCCTTGACGACTCGCCACTTGATGGCGGAAGCGTTCGGCTTGATCCTCGGGATCATTTAATTCTGAAAAGCCATTGGCAATTTCACGACCGGCGACAAACAATTCAAATCGATCCGTCACACTGGGATCATTCTCATTGCGGCGCGCCAGTGGTGATATCTCAGTAGGATAAGCTGTGATAAATGTTGGTTCCATCAACAAATGTTCCGTGGTTTTTTCAAAAATCTCAATTTGCACTTTGCCCAAACCATAGTCTTCTTGCAATGCAATATCCAGTTGTTCAGCTAATTGACGTGCGCGCACTTCATCGGTTAATTGCTCCAAGCGAATATCCGGATGATAATGACAAATGGATTCTAACACCGTCATACGAGCAAACGGTCGTGTCATATCATACTGATGCCCTTGATACTCAAGCATGTCTTGATCCAGCACAACTCGCACCAAAAACTTGAACAAAGTTTGCGTTAAATCCATCAAATCTTCATAGTCCGCATAGGCTTGATAAAATTCCAGCATGGTGAATTCTGGGTTGTGTTGGGTAGACAAACCTTCATTACGAAAATTGCGATTAATTTCAAACACTCGTTCGAAACCGCCCACCACCAATCGTTTTAAAAACAACTCCGGAGACACCCGTAAATACATATCCATAGCCAAGCTATTGTGATGCGTCACAAACGGTTGTGCCAACGCCCCTCCTGGAATGGTTTGCATCATTGGAGTTTCCACTTCCAAAAATTGTCGCTGGGTCAAAAACTGGCGGATGCCACTGACCACTTGCGAACGAATTTGAAACGTGCGCCGTGTCGCTTCATTGGCAATTAAATCCACGTATCGTTGACGATAACACAATTCGGTATCGGTTAATCCATGAAACTTATCCGGCAAGGGCCGAATGGCTTTGGTGATCAATTGCACTTGTTCAGCGTGAATGGATAACTCACCGGTTTGCGTTTTGAATAAGCGACCACTCACACCGACAATATCACCCAAATCCCAATGTTTGAACGCCGCATAGATCCCTTCGGGTAAATCATCACGCCGCACATAAATTTGCATCCGTCCACTCATATCTTGTAAGTGACAAAAACTGGCTTTGCCCATCACTCGCCGTAACATCATGCGTCCAGCCAAGGTTACCTTGACTGCTTGATCAATCAGTTTGTCCACCTCCCAGGCAGCGTATTGTTCATGCAAGGTCGCAGCCAGATCTTGCGGTTTAAAATCATTGGGAAATGCGTTGGGTTGTTGCTCGCGCAACTGGGCCAATTTGGCGCGGCGGTTAGCAATGATGGTGGTTTCATCTTCGATGGTTGGTGGTGCGACTGATGTTGACATAATTTCCTCAAGTTAATCGTGATTGACCGAAGCAGCTTGCAAAGCGGCGGTGATAAATGGATCCAAATTTCCGTCTAACACGGCTTGTGTGTCGGAAGTTTCTACCGCAGTACGCAAATCTTTCACTCGCGATTGATCCAAAACATACGAACGAATTTGATGCCCCCAACCGATATCGGATTTGGTCGCTTCCAATGCTTGCTGCTGTGATAATTGTTGTTGTAAGGCTAATTCATATAATTTGGCACGCAATTGTTTCATCGCTTGGGCTTTATTTTTATGTTGCGAACGATCGTTCTGACACTGTACAACAAGGTTGGTGGGTAGATGTGTAATGCGAACGGCTGAATCGGTACGGTTCACATGCTGCCCACCGGCACCACTGGCACGATAAGTATCGATGCGTAAATCGCTTGGATCAATCTCAATTTCAATATCGTCTTCAACTTCAGGAGAAACAAATACCGCGGCAAACGATGTGTGCCGCCGATTACCTGAATCAAACGGTGATTTACGCACCAAGCGATGCACACCTGTTTCCGTGCGCGCCCAACCATATGCATAATCTCCCGCTAATCGCACGGT
>WLWR01000056.1 GCA_012103495.1 Legionellales bacterium | reverse complement strand
AAAATGCTTGGCATTGTTGGATATCTGATAAAAAAGGCAGATCTATACATTCATTATTTAAACAATTAAATTTGCCATTGTATAAAAAAGAAATTTGGAAAAAATCGAAATTAAAATCAAAATCTAAAAAACAAGGGGATGGTCATGGCAAAAACACAAGAGACTGAAACTAAAAATAAATCAGAAGATACACGTCAATTCGCAATCCAGCGATTATATATTAAAGACTTTTCATTTGAATTACCTGGGGGTGCTGACACGTTTAGTCGAGAGTGGAATCCACAGATGAATCTGGATATTCATACCGATACCAGTGAAATTGAAGCAGACACCTACGAAGTTATTTTGAAATTGACTGTTACTGTCAAATCACAAGACCAGCATGCCTTCGTCGTCGAAGCGACGCAGGCGGGTATTTTTACCATTAAAGATTTTCCACAAGATCAATTAAGTCATTTTCTTGGCAGTTATTGCCCCAGTATTTTATATCCTTATGTGCGTGAAGCGATTACCAATATTGTCACCAAAGCCAGTTTTCCACAATTGGTATTAGCACCGATTAACTTTGATGCTCTGTACGCCAAACATTTAGAACAGCAAGAAGCAGAAAAGGATGGCTCAGAAAGTAATGGGCAATCTAAGTAGCATGAATCAAACACGGAGTCATTGATCGTGCGTATTGCAGTGTTAGGGGCTGGTTCGTGGGGAACAGCATTAGCATTGTTACTGGTTCGTAATCAGCATCAAGTAACATTATGGGGATATGTTGCTGACGAAATAGCACAGATGCAACAAACTCATGGGAATGAGCCTTATTTGCCTGGGGTTGAATTGCCCACCGAATTAACGTTGACCTCGGACTTAGCGCAGGCGGTTGAGCAAGCACAGTTGGTTTTGTTAGTGACTCCCAGCCATGGTTTTCATGCGGTGTGTCAACAGTTGCAACATGGTTTATTGCCTGATGCCATCGTTGCTTGGGCGACCAAAGGTTTGGATTTGCAAACTGGTAAATGTTTGGATCACGTGGTGAAAATGTATTTGCCGGATCATCCTCAAGCGGTGATCAGTGGACCTTCGTTTGCCAAAGAAGTCGCTTTGGGGTTACCAACTGCGGTAACTTTAGCCTGCACGGATCATCAAGTGGGTGAACAGTTACAACAAGCTATCCATAGCGATACATTCCGAGTTTATTTGAGTGATGATTTATTGGGTGTGCAATTAGGCGGCGTGGTCAAGAATATTTTGGCTATCGCTACAGGAATGGTAGAAGGGATGCAATTAGGCGCTAACATTAAAGCGGCGCTGATCACGCGCGGGTTGGCGGAAATGCAGCGATTGGCGTTAGCGATGGATGCGCACCCGCAAACCATGATGGGATTGGCGGGCGTTGGTGACCTAGTGTTGACATGCACCGACAATCAATCACGCAACCGTCGATTTGGTTTGGCTTTAGGCCAAGGGTTGTCGGCTGAACAAGCCAAAGCAACGATAGGTCAAGTGGTCGAAGGTGCTAACAATGTTGATGCCGTGATGATGTTGGCTGACCAATCCCAAGTGGAAATGCCAATTGTGGCAGCCGTACAAAAAGTCTTAGCGGAACAACAAACTCCCACTGAAGCGTTACACGAATTATTAGCCCGTCCTGCAGGGGATGAAAGAGGTTAATTTATTCTCGCGGTAGAATCATTTTCAAATTTCGGTTTCTTTATTTTCATCCAGTTGTTCTTTAAAATTAGTTGCAGATACATTAGGTTTCAGTAAAAGAATAAGTAGCGACTCACCACTTTAATCTATCGAAATAATTTTGATTCAATAGACTGTCTCCAGATTTCCTCGAGTCCTGCTCCGAGTTATGAATGGAGTTAATTCAGTATACTGTCCCCGGATTTAGGGATTTAAAAATAGTTAGAAGATTCATGATCTTTTTAATTACAATGTTAGGTATTGTTTATGCAAGACAGTGGTAAATATGATTGCACCTGATAATCCAGAGGAAAAAAAGGGAAAACCTCGAAGAAGGCGGATAGCCAATGGAACTGAAAGAAGTCGGAAAACTCAACGAGGAAAAAGAAGTTTAAAGAGTCGAAAAAATACAAATCAATCGAATCAAGAAGATTTATTTCATCATTCAACGTTCCATATTAATTCTGGTACTCTATATGTTCGCAATTCAAGCCATAGTATTTATCATCATCTTTTTGAACATCAAGAGTTTAAATTTTTTCATAATAATAGAGATTCTCACTATACAGACTGCAAAAAATTGTATCAATTGTTAATGGAAGATGAATTTGACTTTATTAATAACTCTGAATTGATTGATGTTTATAAAAGGTATTTGGAATATTTGTTGCTAAAAACACGGCATAATCTTAACATTGATAGGCAAATTTTTATATTGATGGCTTTAGAAAAGAAAGAGGACTCAAGTGGATATTTTTTTCTTGCTAATCAGTTGTCTATTTTTTTACATAAAAAAAAGTCAAGAAATTTTTCAACTTTTCTTGATATTAATTTCAAAAAAAATTACTCAATGACAGCCTCAACTATTTATAAAGCCATAATTAACAGAGTCGCTATTTTTAAAAATATCTCCGTGGAAATGGAAGAGCAACGTAATCAAGAATTAATAAGCCATGAATCAAAAATGTCAGGTTGTGATTCAGATTCAAATGAAAATTCCAAAGATGAGCCAGAAAGTTTTTCTCTCTACTTAGAATCCATGCCAAGGTCTGATAGAAGAGATTTGGTACCGTTGGTGGCTTCATCATCTTCACTTTCAATATTTGAAGATAAAAAGATTTCAGGACAAAATTTTGAATTTTCGAAAGAATATAGTCTATTTGAAGGAGAGGCTTTTTTATCTGAATGGAGAAATTCTCTAAAAGAGATATTTACGCCACGATAAACTGTAAACCATACTCACAGATTATCGCATTTTTTAAAAATCAATCTCTTCTTGTCGAGTGCTGCTTCGGTTAAATTGTTTGATCAACTGTTCAATCCGATGCCCCATTTTTTTGATGGAGTCGCCATTGAGCTTTTTCTCTATTAACAATTCATGGCTTAGCTGGAGGGCAGCCATCACGATGTTTTTCTCCAAATCATGTTGGCTTCGCTGAGAGACATCCCTGATTTTTTGATCTAGATATTGAGCGGCTGCTTGTAACTCTTGAATCGCATCATTAGGACATTTCACCTCATAGGTGTTACCGGCAATGTGAATGCTAACTTGGGTGGATTCGGCGCTCATAATGGGTTTCTACTAATATATAATAAAGATGACCCTCACTATAAAATTATCCATAAATTTGGTCAAGTTAGAAAAGCTAAGGTACAATTTGTCCTTTTAGAGATATGGGAAGAGCTGTGCGATGCCCCGCGATAACCTTCAATTGCCAATATTGCAACAAGTTGATGAGACGCTTCGACAACTGAAAGCGTTGTCGGATGCCAGTCAGGCACATGGATTGATGTGTGGATTTATTTGCTTGGGACAACGACCTGAACAAATGTCATGGTGGGAAGTGGTAACCGACCATTGTGTGACTCCTACCACACTGGACGATGTTGTGTATCAACCCTTGTTGGCATTGTATGGTTACAGTTGGGAATGCATTACTCAAATGAATTTTGAATTTCAATTGTTGATACCGGCTGATGACCGTGATTTGCTGGAACGAGCCAAAGCGTTGGGAAGCTGGTGCCAAGGCTTTATGACAGGGTTGGGGATGGCTGGTTTAACTCATGCGGACATTGATGCTCAAGAATTGCGCGACGCTTTATTGCATATCAGTGAGATTTCAAAAGTGGATTATGAACATTTAGACTCTAGTGAAGGGGATGAACAAGCCCTTACTGAGCTTTACGAATACATTCGATTCGCCGTTTTAAATTTATATGCTGACTTTAACGCGGCGAAGAAACACAAATCTACACCGCCACGACAAACAGATAAAGAAAAGCATTAGGAGCTCTATTTTGATTACTCAGCAGGAATATCAACAACGTCGAATCCAATTAGTGAATCAATTGGAAAGCAATAGTGTGGTGATCATCCCGGCTGCGCAGCAAGTGGTGCGTAATAATGATGTGCATTATCGATTCCGCCAAGACAGTGATTTCTTTTATTTAACCGGGTTGGAAGAGCCAGATGCCATCTTGGTATTATTGATTGATCAGGCTCATCGGTTCCAATACATTCTATTCACTCATACAAATAATCCAGAGCAAATGGTTTGGCATGGTGCGCGCATTGGCCAAGACGGCGCGGAGCAACAATTTTTAGCCGATGATGCTTATCCATTAAGTCAATGGCAGGAAAAATTACCAAAATGGCTGGCTGATCGTCATTGGATTTATACCCCCCTGGGTAAGCGTCGGGATTTGGAACAACAAATCACACAAGTGTTGCAGCAATTCAAAGCAAAGACTGCTCATACTTCTAAGCAACTTATTGATGTAGCACCATTGATTCATGCCATGCGAGTGATTAAAAGTGATACAGAAATTAAGCTCATGCGCCACGTTGCTAAATTGTCGGCGCATGCCCATGTGTTGGCAATGCAGCAAGTGCAACATTTGCAGTATGAGTACGAAGTGGAGGCTCAATTACTCTATGAATTTCATCGGCAAGGTTGCCGGGCTCCGGCGTATGATTCTATTGTGGCCGGTGGTGCCAATGCTTGTATTTTGCATTACACCCACAATCAAGATCGATTAAGACAAGGGGATTTATTGTTGATCGACGCCGGTGGGGAGTATCAAAATTATGCGGCAGACATTACTCGGACGTTTCCTATTCAAGGGCAATTTAATGCCAAACAACAAGCCATTTATGAATTGGTTCTGGCTGCACAATTAGCGGGATTGGAACAGGTAAAACCAAAAATGCCATGGGATAGTATTCAGCAGCGCATTGTGGAAGTGATCACCCAAGGTTTGATGGATTTGGGATTATTGACAGGATCCTTGGAGCAATTAATTGCTGAGCAGGCATATCGAAGTGTGTACATGCACAATTCAGGGCATTGGTTGGGATTGGATGTCCACGATGTGGGCGATTATAAAATCAATGGTCAGTCGCGGACTTTACAGGCGGGTATGGTGTTGACGGTCGAACCAGGTATTTACATTGCCGAAAATAATGCGATTGATGAAGCTTGGCATGGCATTGGCGTGCGGATTGAAGATGATGTGTTGGTGACCGAACAAGGCTGTGAAATATTATCAGTGGATGCGCCTAAAACCATTGCCGATATTCAAACAACCATGCGTAACGTATGATGCAACAACCTATATTTGATATAGTGATTGTCGGTGGTGGGCCGATTAGTATGAGTTTGGTGTTAAGCTTGCAAGGGTTGCCGATCAACATCGCAATTATTGAAGCCACTGACATTGAACAACGTATCACTCGTCAAGAGCCTGATTTGCGCTCGCTGGCATTATCACAAAGTAGCCAACGTATTTTAACCGGTTTGGGTGTTTGGTCAGAGGTGGAGACGCAAGCCGTTGCGTTAACTGGCATTCATATTTCAAAACAAGCCGGGTTGTTTGCTACTCGCATGTCTGCGACGGAGTGCCAATTACCCGCGTTTGGTTATGTACTAGGGATGCAAACGTTATTAACCGTGTTACAGAAAACATTAATGACCCATGAAAATGTCACTTGGTTTAGCCCCGCCAGGGTGACGCAGGTGACCCAAACACCGCAACAAGCCACTGTGGTGATCAAACAAAACAATGAATTGAGATCGTTGCATACCAAATGGGTCATCGCTGCTGATGGTACTCATTCAAAAATACGACAAATGGTTGGCATTCCTGTGACGGTACATGATTATCAGCACAGTGCGATTGTGGCAAACGTAACACTGGCCACAGCACATCAACAGATTGCCTACGAACGCTTTTATCCCAGTGGACCGATGGCGATGTTGCCGAATGCGAGAAAACAAGTAGCATTGATTTGGTCACTGACGGATCAACAAGCGCAAACCATGCAACAATTACCTGATCGATTATTTCTTACTGAGTTACAAAAAAAATTTGGTTATCGATTGGGAAAGTTCACTCAAGTAAGTCCGCGTCACAATTATCCATTGATGTTAACTGTGGCTGAAAAAAATTATCAAGGCCGAGTATTGCTATTAGGCAATGCCGCACACACTTTGCATCCTATTGCTGGGCAGGGATTTAATTTAGGGTTGCGTGATGTTGCTGCGTTGAGTGAGTTGATTCGTGAATTTCAAGCCAAACAGCAATTGGATCAAACACATGAATTATTAAAACGCTATGTAGCATGGCGTCGTGAGGATCAACTAAAAATTGTAACGTTTACCGATGGGTTGATCAATTTTTTTGCTCACCAACAGTTTCCAATGACAGCACTGCAAAATTTATCGTTGTTGGCAGCAGATGTTTGGCCACTGTTTAAAACAACATTACAGCAAGTTGCCATGGGGTTGGATGGTTTTGTCCCAGATCTTGTCAGTGGATATCGCAAATGGAAAAATTAATTTACGATGTGGTGATTGTTGGTGGTGGGGTGATTGGTCAAACTTTGGCACATCAATTGGCAAAGATGGGATTGGAGTTGGCCGTGGTGGATCGTAATGCATTTACACTGCCTGCCATTGGTAATCATTTTGATGCCAAAGTTTACGCTTTGAATCAACGGTCACAACAAATTTTACAGGATGCTGGCAGTGGAACACGGTTAACACGTTATGCTCCTTATCATGAAATGATGGTGTGGGATCAACGTGGGGGAGGCAAGATTCATTTTTCTTGCCAAGAAGTGGCACAGCCGAGTTTGGGTTGTATTGTGGAAGATCAAGTATTGAGACACGCGGTGTTAACCCACAGTCAAGCCCAACCACAAATTGATTTATATCCCCAGCAACAATTGACCCAATTGCATATTGAACCACAGCACGCGTGTTTGACCAGTCCCACGCATCAATGGAAGGCGCGGTTGATCATTGGCGCCGATGGTGGTCAATCTTGGATCCGACAACAAGCGGCAATTGCTGTGAAACAATGGAGTTATGCGCAGCAGGCTATTGTGGCGGTGGTACAGACAAAAGCATCGCATCAAAACATTGCACGGCAATGTTTTACACCTACTGGGCCGTTGGCATGGTTGCCACTGCCAGATGAGCATCAGTGTGTCATTGTGTTTTCAACCAGTGAGGATCAACGATACGCTCAAATGAATGAAGCATTGTTTGCTGATTATTTGACGCAATTGGCTGCAACCACTTTGGGTGAAACGCAATTGGTGAGTCAAAGAATGATGTTCCCATTAACAATGAGACATGCCAAATACTATACGCAACATCGTTTAGCATTGGTTGGTGATGCGGTTCGCACCATTCATCCACTAGCAGGACAAGGTATGAATTATGGATTGCAAGATGTGGCTGAATTGGTGGAACTGATCAGGCAACATCATCAGGCACGGCGAGATTACGGTGCATGGCACAATCTACGTGCTTATGAGCGAGCGCGTAAAGCTGCCAGTTGGCAAGTGATTGCGGCGATGGAAAGTTTTAAACAATTGTTTACCCATTCGTCGCGACCTTTGGCTGTGCTGCGTAGTGCGGGATTGAATTTCGTTGATCAGTGGCCATGGTTGAAACGGTATTTCATTGCTCAAGCGCTAGGAATTGGAAATTAATTTGCGTCTTCAAGTGAAATGGATATATTCGTATTATTAGGTTCGGTCTTAGTCTCATTATGCCGTTTCTTGTGATGGCAGTACGTGGTCCGTATGAGGATACCTGCTTTCAATTTCGTGAGAATGACCAGCAAAAGAATCTATCCCCTTGCTAATATCAGCGTACCGCTTCAGATTCAGAAAATTGGTTAAAAGAAGAATGGGATGTCAGGGAAAACCGAAACTTTTTATTTGCTAGTTGATTCACATCAAATTGAGAAATGCTAGACACTCAAATTTTTCATCAATATTAATAATTTCGTATATAAAATTGCCTTTGTTATTATAAAAATCCATGATTGGAGATAACTCCAATCATGGTTCGGATGACAAACTTAGGGATGTCAAATGGATAAATAATTATCGGCTGATGGTATCTTGATCAGCTGCTTGGAAAGCTTCCGCATATTTATCCATACGTTCCCGAAGTCTGCTAAACACTTTTTGCTTTTGCTCTGGTGTTAAGGTGTTGTAGAAATCCATTTCGATGCGTTTACGCTGTTTACTAAATTGCGTCATTTTTTCGCGTAAATCCATTTTGGCTTTTTCTACTTTGCCTAAGTCAGGATTGGTTTTTTTAGCTTCTTCATTAACGATTTTTTTAATTTTTTTCCACTCGTCTTTAGAAACTTTTTTGGCTTGAGTTCGCAATTTTTTTAATTGTTCTTGTGAATTGCGCCAAGCTAGTTTCTGTTTGTCATCCAATTTTAATGACATAGCGGTTTTTTCAGAAATAAGACCACGCATTTCTTTTTTATCGTGATCGGCCATTGCAGGAAGAGAAAGACTCATGGCTAGAATTGCCGAGCCTAAGGTGATGATCCATTTTTTCATTGAGATGCTCCTCATTATTATTTGTATTTTAGAAGGTTATAGTTGACGAAATATATTGCGTCACTGGCAAGCTTAGCGTATTTATTCGAGAAAGGGGATATTTTTAATCAGGCGGGGTAAATAAAGAATGACTTTAGTTTTTTTAGTAAACAATCGTTACAATTTTGAAACATTCAGTTAATTATTTGAGTGGTCAATTATTGGAAAATGTAGGCGTAGTCGTCCATAATACAGGCGATTTGTCACCAGCCATGGGAGAAAACTAGTGACTACACCGAAAATATTGATCGTCGATGATGATGTCAG
Organism: Legionellales bacterium; assembly: GCA_012103495.1. Taxonomy (GTDB): domain Bacteria; phylum Pseudomonadota; class Gammaproteobacteria; order WLWR01; family WLWR01; genus WLWR01. The sequence goes on along the minus strand of WLWR01000056.1, from coordinate 69 downwards.
ACTGCTAAATATGTTGGAGAAGTATTTAAAAGAGCAACAGTTTGCCGTGAAAGCCGTTACCAGTGGTAA